>JBBSDT010000193.1:0-6501 GCA_038240405.1 Ignavibacteria bacterium | reverse complement strand
CTTGGACCATAAGTATTAAAGATTCTAACTATTCTTGTATCCAGTCCGTGATAGGTATGGTAAGCCATTGTTATTGCTTCCATAAAACGTTTTGCTTCATCATAGACACCCCTTGGTCCTATAGGATTAACATTTCCCCAATATTCTTCCGGCTGAGGGTGGATAGTAGGATCTCCATAAATTTCTGAAGTTGATGCAATCAGAAATCTTGCGTTTTTTTCCTTGGCAAGTCCGAGAAGGTTATGAGTTCCCAGTGAACCGACTTTTAAAGTCTGGATAGGAATCTTCAGGTAATCTATCGGGCTTGCAGGTGAAGCAAAATGCAGGATGTAGTCGAGCTTCCTGGGAACATGAACGAATTTTGTAACATCATGAAAATAAAATTCAAAATTCTCAAGGGGAAAAAGGTGCTCGATGTTTTTCAGCGAACCTGTAATAAGGTTATCCATTCCAATAACGTAGTATTTGTCTTTTATAAACCTGTCGCAGAGATGAGAGCCGAGAAATCCCGCAGCGCCTGTGATTAATATTCTTTTCCGTGAAGAATTATTTGATTGCATTATCAGATTCTATTTCTGCTAATTTAATGAATACTGCTCAAAGTATTTAGATACAAATTATTCTAACTTTTAAGTTGCATCCGCTTTGAATAAATTATTTGCATTACAAAGTATAAAAAAGCCTGATATAAACATTAACTCTTTGTATTAAAAACTATGAAGTTAAATCCGGAGCAAACCAATGAGAGTAAAGTTAATCTTCTGGAGGTATTCGACAATTCTTTCCCTGAAAGAGATTATTTGATAATTCATAAAGCAAATGAATTTACATCAGTCTGCCCTAAAACCGGACAGCCCGATTTTGGAGTTATTACTATTTCTTATATCGCAAAAAAGAAATGTGTTGAATTGAAATCTTTAAAATATTATTTGCAGTCATTTCGAAACGAAGGAATTTTCTATGAAAATGTAATCAACAGGATACTGGATGACCTTTTATCTGTAACCAAGCCTAAATGGATGGAAATAAAAGGGGAGTTTACACTTCGTGGCGGGCTGAATTCTACCGTGATAGCTTCCAGAGGAAGCAAATAATTACAGATTTTCAAATATTGGAACCGGTTTGGTCTGATTTATTCTTTATCATAAATCTATTTTGAGTTCCGTATTTTTTTTATGATAAAATAAGTAAGGAATAATATTACCGGAATAAACAGCAACAAGATTGCTATTCCATAAATGATTAGCATAAAAAAAAGTGCGATCAGAAATACGATAAACAATGTAAACGCAATGAAAACAATAAGTTTAATCACAACTCCAATGATAAAGATTGCAACGTCCAAAGATAATTATATTATTCAGGTTCATTTTCAAGCAGCGACATAAGGGCATGCAGCATAATGTCCTTCTTCTTTGAACTCGAGGAGGGGGATAAATGTAGCACATTCCGGCCTGGCTATCGGACATCTTGTCCGGAAAACGCATCCGCTTGGCTTATTAAAAGGTGAAGGAACGTCACCCTTTAGAATAGTTCTTTCTTTATTTTTTCTTTTAGGATTAGGTAAAGGAACAGCCGATAACAATGCTTTGCTGTAGGGATGGATTGGATGATGATATACCCTGACACCTGGACCAATTTCAGCAATCTTTCCAAGATACATTACTGCGATTCTGGAGCTGATATGTTCTACAACTGAAAGGTCGTGAGCAACAAACAATAAGCTTAAGTCAAATTCGCTCTGAAGTTCCTGAAGCAGGTTAATAACCTGTGCCTGTATTGAAACATCCAAAGCAGAAACCGGTTCGTCGGCAATTATTATTTTGGGATTAGTTGCAAGGGCACGGGCAATTCCGATCCTTTGCCTCTGACCTCCGGAAAATTCATGCGGATATCTTTTCGATTGCTCTGCCTGCAGTCCAACTTTGCCAAGGAGCCAGGCAACTCTGTCCATTCGTTCTCTCTTATTCATTTTCGTATGATACAGTAATGGTTCTTCGATAATCTGCCCAACAGATAATCTTGAATTCAAAGAAGAATATGGATCCTGAAAAATCATTTGAATAAGACCCCGGTATTTTCTCATTTCGTTATTAGTTAATCCAATAAGATTAACTTCTCCTTCCGGGGCACGAAGCCAGACCTCGCCTTTAATTTCCACATCAGGGGCGGAAAACTTCAAAATATTAATTACGGTTTTACCAATCGTTGATTTACCGCAACCTGATTCACCTACGAGTCCCAAGGTTTCACCGGTTTTGAGCTCCAAATTAACTTCATCAACAGCCTTGACGTCACCGACTTTCTTTAGAAAAAGCCCGGCAGTAACGGGAAAATTTACTCTTAAGTCTTTTATCTCTAAAATATTTTCGGGTTTCATTTATTATTTTGAATCACAATTATTTAAAATTAATCGAAACAGTATTTTGATTTGTAACATGCATCAATATTTTATTTCTATATTTTTCTTACCCGGTTCATACAAATGGCATCTTACGAAATGCTGCTGCTCAATTTCCATTAGTTCAGGTTCAATGTTCCAGCACTTGTCGAACACCTTCGGACACCTGGTGGCGAACTTACATCCTGCCGGCAACTCAAGTATATGTGGAATGATTCCCGGAATCGCATGAAGCTTATCCCTGGGACGTTCGGGATCTGGTAATGATTCCAACAAACCTATTGTATATGGATGAAGAGGAAATTCAAAGAGAGCATCTACTTCCGCAACTTCCTGTATTTTACCTCCATACATAACAATCACTCTGTTACAGGTTTCAGCAACAACTCCCAGGTTGTGCGTAATCAGAAGAATTGCAGCTTCTTTTCTTTGGTCTTTAAGCTTTAGCATCAGGTCAAGTATTTGTGCCTGGATCGTTACATCAAGTGCAGTCGTCGGCTCATCGGCTATCAGTAGTGCAGGATTGCATGCTAGAGCCATTGCAATCATAACCCTCTGTCTCATTCCTCCGCTGTATTGATGAGGATAATCTTTCATCCTTTTTTCCGGGGAGGGAATGCCCACAAGTTCCATCATTTCAACGCCTTTACTGAAGGCTTCTTCCTTCGAAACTTTTTCATGCTGAAGAATAACCTCGGTAATCTGGTCGCCTATTTTCATAACCGGATTTAATGATGTCATTGGTTCCTGAAAGATCATTGCTATGTCTTTTCCCCTGTAATTCTTCATCTCATCATATGAAATCTTTAATAGGTCTTTTCCTTTGTAAAATATTTCACCTCCAACAATCTTTCCCGGAGGATCAGGAATTAAACGAGTAATCGAATTGGCAGTAACGGATTTGCCTGAGCCCGATTCGCCTACTATTCCTAAAACTTCACCTTCATAAATATCAAAGCTAACGTCATCTACGGCTTTTGCAGGAACCTTTCCTTTAAGATAGTTATCACTTTCATAAAGTTCCTTCAACGAAGAATCAAAATGAATATTATCCTGGGATATTTGCTTATCAGTTGCTTCAACAAAAAAGTATGTCTTGAGATTTTTTATTTCAACAAGTTTTCTCTTCAGAGGCTCGTTTAATTTAATCTCTGAATCCATGGTATCAGCGCTTTTGTTATTCATGTTATTTTGATTAATCTTAGCTCAATTTATTATAGCATTATCGCAATCTGGAATAAACTTTCGGATCGAAGGCTTCTCTTATTGCTTCTCCGATAAATACAATTGCCAAAAGGGTCAGGAATAAGGCGAGCAAAGGAAATCCAACCAGCCACCAGTTGGAAATATTTGAAAGTCCCTGATCCATCAATTGTCCCCAGCTCGCTGTCGGAGGAGGCAATCCAAATCCAAGATAATCTAAGGCCACCAGGGAAGTAATTCCCCCTACAATTGCAAACGGTGCAAAAGAAATGACAGGTGTTAAGGAATTTGGGAGAATATGCTTGGTAATTATCGTTCTGTTTTTTGCACCCATTGATACGGCAGCAGAGACATAGTCCCTTGACTTTTCCCTGAAAAATTCACCTCTCATATAGTAAGTAATACCAATCCAATTAAAAACAGTAAGAATTATTGTAAGCAGTAAAAAACTTGGCTGAAGGATCGAGCTGATTATAATCACAACATATAAAAATGGAAGTGTTTCCCAGATTTCAATCAGTCTTAAACCAATGATATCAGTCTTGCCTCCGTAATAGCCAAGTAACGCGCCGATTAGAATTCCTATTATGAAGCTAAAGAAGGTCACGACCAGACCGAATGAAATTGAATAGTTAAATCCGTAAAAAAGTCTTGCCAGCACATCTCTCGCACGATCATCAGTTCCGCAAATATGTTCTGCAGAAGGATGGTGAGGCGGTGAGCCGGGTATTTCGTCCAACAGGTTTTCATCCGGACCATATGGGTAAAGTGGCATTAGCACCCAGTTGTCTGAGTTTTGTTGCTGAAATTGTTTCTTAAGTAACCTGTAGTTTGTTTCTCCTGCAAGATCCTGATGGAAAGTCTGAGCTGAATAAAATTTAAACACAGGGAAATAATAATTACCGTCATATTTTACTACAAGAGCATCTTTATTGATGAGCAATGGAAAGGCAAATGATATAAGGTAAAAGAAAACTATTATTAAGAATGAGTAATAACCTCTTTTCAGGGATCTGAATTTTTGCCATCTTTTCCGGAATAGGGAGGTAGAAATTTTTTGAGAATCAAGCTCCTGCTTCAGATCAACTACAGGTGGATTGCTAACTGAAGGAGCTACGGTAATTACTTCGTCCGGGGTTACACCTTTAGTTGAAAATTCCTCTTCGTTCTTATCTTTTTTATCCATAAAGTAAGAAAAAATTATTTGAATCTTATTCGGGGATCTATAATAGCATACAAAATATCACGTATAATATTCCCAAGTAGTATTATTATACTGTCGATTACCAAAATTCCCATTACTACAGGATAGTCCCTGCTTAATATGGATTTAAATCCAAGCAGCCCCATACCATCAATATTAAAAACTCTTTCAATTAAAAAACTCCCGGCAACTAATATTGCCAAAAAGCTTCCTAATCCTGTTGCGATTGGAATCAAAGAATTTCTAAGGGCGTGACGGAATATTACTTTTCTCTCGGACAGCCCTTTTGAAAAAGCAGTTTTAATATAATCCTGACCGAGGTTTTCTATTACGGAATTTTTAGTCAGAATGGTTAACGTAGCGAAACTTCCCACCATGTAAGCGGTCACCGGAAGTATTGTGTGATAAACCTGGTCCCATATTTTTTCTGTCATGCTCAGATATTCCCAGTCATTCGATCGAAACCCACCAAGAGGAAATATATCCCAAAAGCTTCCGCCTCCGAACAAGATCAGCATCAACGCTCCAAAGGCAAAGCCCGGCATAGCATAACCTGCAAAAACTATAACAGAAGAAGTGAAATCAAATGGAGAACCGTTTTTTACTGCTTTATACACACCAAGGGGGATACAAATTAAATACGTTAATATGAAACCTATAAGACCGAAATAAATAGATATAGGAAATCTCGAGGATATTACATCCCATACCGGTTCGGCATACACATAAGATTTTCCGAGATCGAGCTTTAATAAATTTCCAAGCCACAGAAGGTACCTTTCATAAATTGGTTTATCGAATCCATAAAACCTTTTCATTTCATTCATTGCCGATTCAGGAATATTTATCGAACCTGAATTTCCCATTGATGAAGTGGAACCGGTTTCTCCTCCCTTTCCCGACCCCATTCTTAATCTCATAATCTCCATTTCAAGCGGACCTCCCGGAACAATTTGAAGAATTATAAAAGTAATCACAGTTATCCCTATGAAAGTAGGAATAATAAGCAGAAATCTTCTAATAAAATAATTAGTCATTATTACTTTTTGGTATTTCTAAAACGTTAAAAGATGTGAGGGTCTGCTTTGAATTATTAATAACTCGATTCATCGATTATCATCTGCCCGCCCGCCTGTTCTTTCTGTTTTACATTTAGCCAGAACTTCTGATCAACCTCTCCGATATCCATTTTTTTATTTTTATCTTTTACAGCCTCATCATATTGGGCAAGCTTGTCAGGATCAGAATACCATGATTGGAGCATGCTTAAGGCATCGCCAACACGGGTCAGGTACCATTTAGGATAGCCGAATTTATTCTGAAAGGCTATTCTCTGAAAAGGCATAAACCAGGAAAGAGCATATGGTTGTAAAGATGCCAGTATGCTGTCAATTTCCCTGATTTGTTTTATTCGCTGGTTTTTATCAAACGTAAGATTGTATTCGTCGCATATTTCATCGATCCTTTTATTCTTAACGCCAGGCCAATTTGTTGTGTTTTGCTCGTCCGCGGTATTTGACTTAAATGAACTTTCCGGATTTGGCGTTCTCAAACCTCCCCATGCAATGAAAATTATCTGAAAATTTCTGTCACTGCCAAGTTGAAAATTAGTTGTCAGGTCAATCTGCTTGAGATTTAATTTTATTCCGACTTTTTTAAGATCTTCCTGATATACAGTTAAAAACTTTTCTAT
>JBBSDT010000192.1:0-6505 GCA_038240405.1 Ignavibacteria bacterium | reverse complement strand
CTTCAATTACAAATCTAAAAATTTTATATTAAAATGGCAGACGACAGAGAATTAAAGATAAAGTCCCTTGACATTGCTCTTGAGCAGATCCAAAAAGATCATGGTAAGGGTGCAATAATGAAATTAGGTGATAAGCCGATACAAAAGCTTGCTTCTATATCCACCGGTTCAATATCCCTGGATGCGGCTCTTGGCATTGGAGGAGTTCCCCGCGGAAGAATTATTGAAATTTACGGACCTGAATCATCCGGAAAAACCACCGTCAGTCTTCATATCATTGCTGAAGCTCAAAAAACGGGCGGTCTCGCAGCATTTATAGATACAGAACATGCTCTTGATACATCTTATGCACAAAAACTTGGTGTGGATGTGAATAACCTTTTGATTTCACAGCCCGAATATGGAGAACAGGCGCTTGAGATATGTGAGACGCTGGTAAGAAGCAATTCTCTTGATGTAATTGTAATTGATTCTGTTGCTGCATTGACTCCCAGGGCCGAAATTGAGGGAGAGATGGGTGATTCGGTTATGGGAATGCAGGCACGTCTTATGTCACAGGCGCTGAGAAAATTAACTGCCGCGGTTTCTAAGTCGAATGTTGTGCTTATCTTTACAAATCAGCTTAGAGAAAAAATCGGAGTAATGTTTGGAAGCCCTGAAACAACAACAGGAGGAAAGGCTCTTAAATTTTATGCTTCAATCCGGATGGATATAAGAAGAATTGCTGCAATAAAAGACGGAACCGAGGTGATAGGAAACAGGACTAAGGTAAAAATAGTGAAAAATAAAGTTGCTCCTCCGTTTAAAGAGGTTGAGTTTGACATAATGTACAATGAAGGTATTTCCAAGCTTGGTGATCTTATTGATCTTGCGGTCATTAAGGAAATAATAAAGAAATCCGGTGCATGGTTTTCTTACGGGGAAAGCAGAATGCAGGGAAGAGACGGTGTAAAAAAGCTTCTTCAGGAAGACAGGGAATTATTGAAAAAGCTTTTTAACGAGGTTAGGGCTTCAATCGGTATGTCAGATGTTTTAGAGAATTCTACTAATGGAAAGGATACCCGGAAAGAAGAACCTGTTAAGAAAAAATAATTCTTTTGTAAATATATTTTTTAAAACTGTTGACCATACTGGTTAACAGTTTTTTTATCCCATTTTTCATTTTGAAAATAACAAAAATTGAGAAACAGAAAAAAGATAAAACACGATATAATATTTATATGGAAGGAGATTTCTCATTCGGACTATATGATGATACTATCCTGAAGTTTGGACTAAGAAGCGGCGACAGCCTGAAAGATGAAAAAATCAATGAGATCATGGAATTTGATGAATACAATTTCGGAAAGAAAATTGCTTATTCATATTTGTCATACAGACAGAGAAGTAAATCCGAATTGGTTAAAAAATTGAAACAGAAAAAAATTTCCGACCCGGTTATTAATAAAATTACAAGGCTTCTTGAAGACCAAAAGTACCTGAACGATCAGACATATGCGGAAAGTTTTTTAGAAAACAAAATTAACACTAAACCAATCGGTAAAAGGCTGGCGATTATAAAGTTATATGAAAAAGGAATAAATAAAGAAATTGCCGAAAAAGTAATAGAAGAAAATTATTCAGAGGATAAGGAAATTGAGCTTGCAACAATCGTATTAAAAAAATACGAGAAAATAATTAAATATAAAGATGAAGCTAATAAGAAGAGTAAATGCTACAGATATCTGATTTCAAGAGGATTTGGTTATGAAATTGTAAGCAAAGTTTTAAATGTTAAAGACTAGCGTTTATTTAAATACGACTTTCCAGTCTTTGTCCATATCTATAATTACCCACCCGTTTTGTGAAGCATCATTCAATCCTTTATCCAATTTACCGATAAGGGATTTTTTGTCATATGCATATTCACGCAAACTGTCCGTATGATGAACAAGAAAACCCAGGTGATTTTTAAACCCGCTTGTCGAGTATTGAAGCATCTCATAGTCTCCATCTGAATTTCCAAAAGCCGCAACTGGAATTCGGCCTATAAAATTATAAATTCCTACTGCCTTTCCGTCTTTATTATTTATATGCTCCAGTTCATTGAGAGGAATTATGGAAGGTTTTCCGTTTACTACTTCATATTTAGTTTTTCCGAAACTTCCAACAACCTGTTCCGGTGGTATGCCGTAAACAGTCTCCGAAAATACGCGCATAAAGCCCGTATCACCGCCGGATACGATAAAAGTTTTGAAGCCGTTAGCACCAAGATAAGCAAGTAATTCAAGCATCGGTTGATATACAAGTTCAATATATTTCTTATTAAAGTGAGGATGGACAGCGCTATCGAGCCAGGATTGTATGCTTTGCCTTTGCTCATCACTGTTGAGCCCTTCACGGGCGGCAATCATTATAGAAGTATATTTGTCTGTTCCGGCCTGCGACATATAATTCAGGTCATTACCAATCAAAGCCTTAAAAGGCTGAAGTGTATCCCATTCCGGATGTAAGTGAGATAATTCAATGATCCTGGTTCTTGCATAGAACATTTGAAAATATATAGGTTCCTCAGTAATTAATGTTCCGTCATTGTCAAAAACAACTATTCGTTCGGGAGGAGATATGAAATCTGCTGAAGAAGCATCGGCAGCTTTTTTTACAAAGTCAAGGATTATGCTCTTTGTATTACCTTCGTTCCAGGAAGGTAACGGATCAAAATTTGACCCCTGGGCACTTAAGTTATGTAAGCAGGGTAAAATTGAAAGGAATGCGCAAAACAGAAGACCAGAAAATGCTTTCTTTCCGATAAAAGAAATTCTCATAATTAATTACAATTTAAATTCAGTATTATTTTTCCGACATAACCGCTTCGAGATCCATTTTTCCACTCATGAAAACCTTCGATAACGGATAATTCCAGATAAGCCTGTTGCCTGCTGAAGATGTAGCATTTGAAGAAATTATTTCATACGGAAAATCTATTTCAAAATTAATCACTCCGCCGCGGAACAATTCAGACATTCCCTTTTTCATGTTTTCGGATGTCGAGTCATTTGCTGGCATGCCTTCCGGTGGTTGTTGTTCAAATACATAGCTAAAAACAATATTGTTGTCTTCTTTACTAAACTTTACATTAGCTTCCGGATCCTTATGGCTATTACTTTTATTATTATCATTATTGTCATTCTTAAGGCTGCCCAACGCTGAACCGATTTTTTTAATACTGTCAAACTGGTATTTAATCGTAAAGCTCTTTGATGAATCAACATTTTTTGTTGCAAACAGATCAATGACTTTTATCCCTATAATAGAATCATACTGGCTTCGGGTTTTGCTCATAAATATTTCATCACTGTATAGAGAATCAAGAAAGCCCTGGCGTCTGGTAGAATCCATAAGAGTTGCCATGGAGCCTATTGCTGTATAAAATTCTTTTAAGAAAGTAATTTTTAAGGTTTCTTCTCCGGAACCATCTTTGTTAATTATTATTTTTCTATCTACGGATAAGCATGAACTGAAGATTGAGGAAATTATAACTATTATCACGAGCTTATATAAATTTTTAATCATAATTGAATGAATATTGATTGAATGAATATTGAAATTGAGCCACTAAATTAGCTAATTAATTTGTTTTTAAAGAGATACAATAAAAGTATTTTTTAAACAACTTTATTACAATATTTTTGTTATTTGAGGAGACACTTCTCCGCTCATAAACTATTCATGAAGAAATTCAGTTTAATATCTATTGTTTTTTTTATTGTCATCGTATGTATATCATTCTGGACCTTTGTCGGATTTAAATTTGTCAAAAATGTTTACTTTGAAAATGGCCTCTCAAAATATCTCCGTGTTATTGCTTCAAAATATGAGGATATGAAATATTCGAATATTCAGAGAAATGAAGATTCAACCATAGTAAATTACCAGAATTTATATGATGTTCAAAATTACAAGCTGGGACTTTCATTCGACATTCCTAAAAAATATATTTACGGAAATCTCGAAATGTCAGCTATAAATTTAAGCGACACATTGAATAGTATTTATATAAATTGTTCGACAGAGCTAAATATAAAATCAATAAGCTTAAATAATGAAAATGTATCTTTCCAGCATATAAAAGATTACATAATCATTGATTCCAGAAACAAGATAGAAATATCGAAAATTTTAGTTGTGAATATTAAATATGAAGGTTCACCCAGAAATTCAGGGTTTGATTCATTTGGGTTTAAGACCTTCGACAATGAGCCTGCTATATATACTTTAAGTGAACCGGATTATGCGCCTTCATGGTGGCCATGCAAGGATTTGACAACTGATAAATCTACTTTTGAAATGCTGATCACTGTTCCTTCTGAACTTACTGCAGTATCCAACGGAACTCTTCAGGAAATAAGGAAGGAAGATAGCGGTGAAAGTACTTTTTATTGGAAAACTTCTTATCCCATTACAACCTATCTTGTTTCACTGGCAATTGGAAAATATGATAAATGGACTGATATATATAATTCACATGATGGTTCAACTCATATGCCGGTTGAATATTATTCGTACCCTTCTTATACTGACAAAGCAAGAATTGATTGGAAAAATACGGTTAACATGATTGACTTTTTTTCAGGCGCCTTCGGAGAATATCCTTTTATAAATGAAAAATATGGAATGGCAATGTTTGGCTGGATATCTGGGGCAATGGAACATCAAACGATAACCAGCATGGGCTATACACTTGTCTCGGGAAGCGGAAGAAATGACAATGTCGTGGCGCATGAGCTTGTTCATCAATGGTTTGGAGATGCTGTTTCTCCAAAATCCTGGAAGGATATCTGGCTTAACGAAGGTTTTGCAACTTACGGAGAGGCGCTTTGGCAGGAACACACGGGTGGAAAGGAATCATATATCAGTTATTTAAAAAAAGAAGATCTGGGATATTTTCAGGGAACAGTATATAATCCGGAAGGATTTCTATTTGGGACTACTGTTTATAATAAAGGAGCATGGTGTCTGCACATGCTCAGGGGAGTTGTGGGTGATTCTGTTTTTTTTGAAATTGTGAAGACTTATTATGAACGTTTTAAATATAAAAACGCTGACACATGGGATTTTAAGGATGTTTGTCAGGAAGTTTCGGGAACTGACTTGACATATTTTTTCAATCAATGGATATTTAACGGCAAAGGGAGGCCGGATTACAAATATTCCTGGAAATCTGAAGCTTCTCAGGATGAAAAAGATACCGGTAATTATATATTGAAGCTAAATTTAAGGCAGGACCAGGATGAAGATGTACTTTACAAAATGCCGGTAAGAGTTGAGGTAATAACCAATCAGGGAAACCAGGACTTCACTTTTCTAAATAACGAAAAAAATCAAATGTTCGAACAAAAGATAAATGGCAAGCCTGTTGAAGTTTTAATTGATAATGAAAATTGGATTTTGAAAAAAATCGAAAAGGAGGAATATACAGGTAAATACTAATTTAATAAGTTTTATTTTTTTAGATTCATTAAATTAGAGCTAGTATGAAAACTATAAATTTGCTCCTGCTCATATCACTAATCATTGCTTATTCGGAAGTCAATTCTCAAACGACAAATCTCATAATTAAGCTGAAAAATAACACTCCGCCCGATGTTATTAGTAATTTCAAAAATAATAATCCTAAATCAGGCAGCAGCTCTATTTCCAGACTGAGCAGGGATCTGGACATAAAAACTTCGAAGCAGGTTTTTGAAAGAGTAAACAGGCTTTATTCTGAAAATGAAAAATATAAAGAAATAGGATTAGATAAAATATTTGTGGTTACTATTGATCAGCAAAAACTTGGAGACATCCTAAATTTAGGCAGTAAAAATGAATTTGTCGAATATATTCAGCCGAATAATATTTTAAAAGTTGAATCAAATTCTGAAAACAATTCCATACCCAACGACACATATTATAGTTCACAGTATTATTTAGATCTCATCGGAATGCAAAATGCCTGGGACATTACACTTGGCGATTCAAATATTGTAATAGGTGTTATCGATACAGGTTTGGATTTTCTTCATCCGGACCTTCAAAATAGTTTTAAGATAAATTACGGGGAGTATGGAAACGGAAAGCAATCAAATGGAATTGATGATGATAATAATGGCTTTATAGATGACTGGAGAGGTTGGGATTTTACAGATGAGCCGTTTACAGGTGATCCAAGAAGAGGAGATTATCTTAATCCTGATAATGATCCTACTGATGATAACAGGTTTTCGCATGGCACCGCAGCTACCGGAATAATAAATGCTTCATTTAACAATAATCTTGGAATTGCTTCTGTCGCTCCAAAATGCAAGGTGCTGGTGATGAGAGCATTTGATGCTGAAGGGTTTGGTGAAGAGGATGATGTAGCTAATGCAATATTGTATGGTATTTCACAAGGTGTCAGAATCTTCAGCTTTAGCTTTGGGGATTATATATTCAGTAATTTACTGCGTGATGTAATCAGATTTGCTTATACAAAAAATATTCTGAT
>JBBSDT010000191.1:0-6521 GCA_038240405.1 Ignavibacteria bacterium | reverse complement strand
GTTTGGACACTTCGCGATTGATTTTAGTCATTTCGCATTACTGTTTGGACACTTCGCGATTGATTTTAGTCATTTCGCATTACTGTTTGGATACTTCGCGATAAATTTTAGTCATTTCGCATTACTGTTTGGATACTTCGCGATTGATTTTAGTCATTTCGCATTACTGTTTGGACACTTCGCGATTGATTTTAGTCATTTCGCATTACTGTTTGGATACTTCGCGATTGATTTTAGTCATTTCGCAACACATTTCGATAGTTCGCTTTTAATAAAATCCTCTTCGCGGTCTTTAAAAAGTATTTCGCGATTGGTTTTAGAGAGATTTCTCTGCTTAAACTTGACTTTTCTCTTCTGCTCCGGACTTTGTTCTTCTGTTTCGTTTCTATATTCTTTTGTAAATTCGCTTTGTTGTCTTGATCAGAATGATTTTACCGATGTCCCGATTCTTATTCACATGTTCCGTTTCAATATTCCAGTGATTCGTTTCTTTCTTGTGTTGATTCGTTTCTTTCTTCTGTATAAAATTTATTGGTTTGTCCTGCGCCGAAGCATTTTACCATATTTTGGAGGTTGTAAAATACTATGAACTGTTGATTTTTCCTTGATTCTGAAACCACATCTTCAGCCCCTCCAAAAAAAAGGGAGGGTAGTTGAAGTGTTTTAATCATAGTAAATCATAGGAATCAGTTTAATCATAGTTCAAAAATAGGAGCTATAATTCTATTTGTCAAAGGAAATTTTTTTCTTGTTTCTGAAAGTAGAGGAATAAACAAAAATGCGCAGAGGCTTATCAGTAGCGGGTTTGTGGGATATTGAAACAAGCCGATTTTCGCAGGATTTGTTTCGGAGGAAAAAAACAAAAAAACGCTCTACATTGTTATAGAGCGTTTTTCTTTGTAAAAAGCAGCTTTCTTGCGATTGAACTTACAATAAAAATGTAATTCTTTTAAGCGCCTGAATCTTATTTTATTAAAAATTCTGAATGGTTCATAAACTTTCATTTCCTGCTAAATTTTGTTATGTTGTTGAACAAAATTCCAGGAAATATGTTTTTAGAAATTAATATCGAATACAGACATGATAGAGATCACCGAAAATATTAGTTTAAATAAGTCAGAAATGCGCGCAGCTGTAAATGATATAGAACAAAGCGCCCGCGCAGTTAATCTTATTTATGTTGGTGAAGACAAGTTGTGCATAAGACGTGCAGGAGGAACAAAGTCATTTTATTATCTTGAAGGAGAAAAAAAGATTGAAGATGAAAACATAATTTCCCGAATCAGAAAACTGGTATTACCTCCGGCATGGAAAGAAGTTAAAATCTGCAAACTTGAAAACGGTCATTTACAGGCGACGGGACTGGATGCACTTAACAGAAAGCAGTATAGATATCATACCCTCTGGAGCACGATAAGAAACCATACAAAATTTTACAGGATGCTTGAGTTTGGGAAGCAGCTCCCTGCAATACGAATAAAATTGGAAAAGGATCTGTCTCTTAAAGGGTATCCGAGAAAAAAAGTTTTAGCTGCTATTGTAACATTATTACAACTTACTAGCATCAGGGTAGGAAATGCTTCTTATGAAAAGCTTTACGGTTCATTCGGACTTACTACTTTGAAAAACAGACATGTAGCATTAGACGGAACAAAGTTAGTATTTTCATTCAAGGGGAAAAAAGGTATTCAGCACCGGATAACATTGAAGAGTAAAAAGCTTTCCCGGATAGTAAAAGACTGCAAAGATATCCCGGGCAAAGATCTCTTTGAATATATTGATGATGAGGGTTCTATTCACAATATTGATTCCGGTATGGTGAATGATTATATAGGTGAACTATCCGGAGGAGATTTTACCGCTAAGGATTTTCGTACTTGGGCAGGAAGTGTTCAGGCAATACTTGCGTTTAATGAAGCAGGAAAATTTGAAAATGATACACAAATGAAACAAAAAATAAATGCAGCTTTTGAAAATGTAGCCCATCATCTGGGCAATACAAAAGCAGTTTGTAAAAAATATTATGTTCATCCCTCAATTGCAAAGCTATATGAAGAAAATAAATTGGGACATTATTTAGCGAATCTTAAAACTGCAACTGCTGAAAATGGAACCGGGCTGACCACTGAAGAAAAAATTCTTATGAAGATACTTGAGCATAGTTGAACTACATAGTCTTGGAGGTTATTGATTTTATGTTGTGGTATGACCCGAGCGATAGTGAATTTAAATGCTTCAGCCGTTTTTAATATTTTTATTGCTTGACCCCTCCCCTTGAAAAGGAGTTCGTCTCAAAACATAACTTACTACTTACAAAGCTACAGCTTTGTAAGTAAACCGGAGCAGAATTAAACCTTCTCAAGCTGGGGCTTGGGAAGGAGAGATGTTTTGAGACAAACTCAAAAGAAAGGGGAGGGAATTATTTTTGCTGATTGGATCCCGGCCTAATCTAAAAAGGATGCACGGTTTATGGGCAAGTGGAAAAATAAAACTTACATAAAAGTGTAGGTTTTTATTTCCAATTTTTAAAATCACGAAATACTAATCTCAAATTCACTTTCTCCAATATCTGGAAAAGGGTTTTGAGACAAACTCTTGAAAAAGAAAGGGGAGGGAATTTATGCGATAGATTGTTAATCAGGCGGATAATAATTCTTCTAATTCTTTCAGAAAATTAAATGCAAATTGCATTTAAAATTAATATAATTTTTCCAATTTTAGAACCTCAAATAAAATTACATGTCGCAAACGGTTTTAGATTTTATTATAATTCTTTCCAAGATAGCGGTAGTTCATATGGTTTTACTGTTGACCGTCGCTTACACCGTGTATGCCGAAAGAAGAGTTTCTGCTTTTATACAAAACAGGCTTGGTCCTAACAGAGTCGGATTCGAAGGTTTGCTTCAACCCTTCGTGGATATAATCAAGCTGATGATGAAGGAGGATATCGTCCCGGCAAATGCAAATAAATTCATGCATGCACTGGCTCCGGCTATCTCAATAATTGTAGCTCTTTCAACATTTGCGGTTATCCCTTTTGGCGATACTATTTCAATTGGCGGTCAGGTAATCAAGTTCCAAATTGCCGATGTAAATATTGGTATACTTTACTTTCTGGCGATGACTTCTCTGGGAGTGTATGGAGTGACAATAAGCGGGTGGTCTTCAAACAGCAAGTATTCTTTGCTTGGAGGATTGCGCTCTTCAGCCCAGATGATAAGTTATGAACTTTCAATGGGCCTTGCGGTCATATCAATAATTCTGATTAATGGTTCATTGCAGTTAGATAAGATAGTTGGTTCACAAGCAGGATGGAAATGGAACCTGATTTTACAGCCGGTAGGATTTATAATATTTTTGACTGCGGCTTTTGCGGAAACTAACAGGGCTCCTTTTGATTTACCCGAAGCTGAACAGGAACTTGTTGGCGGATATCATACTGAATATTCCAGCATGAAGTTTGCATTGTTTTTCCTCGCCGAATACATGAATGTCATCGTTTCTTCGGCGATGATCGTGACCTTATATTTAGGAGGCTGGCAATTTCCCTACTTACAGAATTTCGGGTTACCTCCGTTTTGGGTAAGTATCATACAAGTTCTGGTTTTTTCTCTGAAAGTCGCATTTATGGTATTCTTTTTTATATGGGTGAGATGGACAATTCCCCGGTTCAGATATGACCAGCTTATGAATCTTGGCTGGAAAGTAATGCTTCCGCTGGGAATAGCAAACTTGGTTGTTACTGCAATTGTGATTTTATTGATGAAATCTTAGTTGTATTTATTGAGCAAAGAATATCTCCGAAAATTAAATTTTATAAAATGAAAAAAATAATTTATGTACTTTTAGTAATATTAATAATCCCCTTTAAGTCATATTGCCAGTCTTATAATGATTTTACTTTACCGGATCTTCAAAGCAATGACATTACTTTAAGCAAGCTGCTTGAAAAGGGACCGGTGATGATTTCATTCTGGGCGACATGGTGCACTCCATGCAAGGAAGAAATGAAAAGACTCTCTTCTATTTATGAAAAATATAAAGACCAGGGATTCACTTATCTTGCTGTAAACCAGGATAATCAAAAATCAATCTCAAAAGTTAAATCATTTATTAATGCAAACGGATATAATTTTCCTGTAGTTTTAGATCCGGATAAAAAAATATTCGAGGCATATAGCGGAATAGGAATGCCATATTCTCTTATTATAGATACTAACAAGAAAATTTATGCGAAACATCTTGGATATGTAACGGGTGATGAGGTTAAGATAAAGGAAGAAATTGAAGATGTTTTAAAAACCCAAACTAAAACAGAAGATTCCAAATAAAATTCACATTACAATTTCAAAAGTCCAAAATAATTTCATTTGGCAAGAAAATTACTAATTTCAATTATTATAATTTTTTGCTGCAGCGAGTCATATGCTCAGCTTAATTTAAATGTAACAGCTGCTGTAAGTAACCTTTTAAGATACGGTAACGGATATGAATACAGCGGAAATATCAGGAATCCAAAAGAGTATTTTGAGAATCTTACTGATGCCCGTTTAAATGTAAACGGAATAATTTTCGGACTTCGGTATGAGAACAGCGATCCAATCGAATACGGTTTAAACTTCAGAGGCATACGCAAACGTTATATTGAATATAAGCATGAATCCGGAATATCATTGAGGGCAGGAGATTTTTGGGAAATTATTTCCAGGGGTCTGTCGCTGAATGTTTTTGAGGACAGGGCATTGGGCTACGATACAGGTATTGACGGAGGAAGAGTTACTTATCAAAAAACTTTCGGAAAGAAAAATCCGGTGAAACTAAAAGCTCAAATAATCGGAGGCAATATTATTTACAGTGATTATCTTATCCCGGAAAGGATTGAAAAATATAGAATAAGAAGCGCCTACGCTGAAGTATCCCCGGTAAAGCCATTGACTATAGGATTGAATTATGTTTATTCAAACGGTGATCTTCCCGAAGGAAGTGTATCCACAAAGGTAAAGACAGATTTACCTGAAATAAATTTAAACCTGAATTTTTCGAGCTTCCAGCTTTATACAGCATATTCTCATAAAACTTCATTGGTATCTCCAAATGAAATATTTCCTAAACCGATTACGGCTAAAGGCGACGGGCTATACTCCTCACTTTCCTATTCACTTAAAAAAATCGGACTTACACTGGATTATAAAAACTACAGATATGATGTTACTTTGCCTGATAACAGAAGCAATACCAGGCCTACAAGAATGCTTCCATATCAGAATCCTCCTACGGCTATAAGAGAACACACTTCTACTTTAATAACAAGGAATCCCCATATTGTTGATTTTAATGATGAAGTCGGATGCCAGGCTGATATAGTTTATTCACCATCAGATAAATTGAATTTTAATTTCAACGGAAGCGTCGCATCAAGGCATTATGAATACAGAGATATTGACACAACTTCAGTAGTTTCTTATAAAAGGGTGGATAGAAACGGAAACTACATTCCATCATTAGCGGACGCCTTCTCTCCTTTTTGGGAATACTATCTGGAAGGTGAATATTATGCATCGGACAAAGTTTATACAAGATTGGCTTTTGCAAGACAAAGCAGTGTTCTATACAACCAGATAAATCCTCTGTCATCCGAAAAATTATTTACTTCGACAATCCCGGTAGAAATAAAATATTCGTTCACGAAGAAATATACGCTGACCACTATCAGCGAGTCTCAATGGGGACATAATTCGATACGTATTGGCGACAAAAATTATTTTAATCAATATCTGTCATTTACACTGTCAAGATCTCCAAACCTGAACCTTACATTCAATACAGAATTTACTAATGACAACGAAGAGCCTACCGGAAGAAAGGCATGGTATCTGGGAGAAACTTCATATAAAATAAATGAATCAAATACAGTTACAGTATCTTATGGTTCCGAAAGAGGCGGTCTAAGATGTGCAAATGGAATTTGCCGGTATGTAAATCCGTTTACAGGATTCAGAGTGACTGTGCAAACACAGTTCTAGAAATTAAATTGAAAGATCTACTAACATGAAATTAATTAAACTTATGTTCTTAATCTACTTCGCTGTAGTTTTCTATTCCTGCGAGAGTAATGACAGCCCTGTAATAAGCAGCGCTCTTCTTCAAAACGATTCTGCTCATAAAGTTTTAGTTGAACTTTTTACAAATACCAGCTGTGTTCCCTGTGTTGAAGCAAATCAGTATCTCGATGCAATTTTCACCGGACAGGGAGTAACAATAAATGATACTTCGGTAATATTATTGCGGGTTCATACAACTCTTTTTGCAAATGATCCTTATTATTTATATAATTCCACCGATAATGATGCCCGTATGGCATTTTATCCAAACACGGCAATCGTCAATCCAAGAGGATATCTGCTCGGAACATTTATGTCTAATTTTTCAACAAGTGTATGGACGAATAAAATAAATCAAATGCTTTCTTCTACAAGAGCATTTTCAATTATTCTGAACAATACTTATGACACTGTATCAAG
>JBBSDT010000190.1:0-6554 GCA_038240405.1 Ignavibacteria bacterium | reverse complement strand
CGGGTGTAGCTCAATTGGTAGAGTAGCGGTCTCCAAAACCGTTGGTTGGGGGTTCGAGTCCCTCCTCCCGTGCTTTTGATAAGAAAAATTTAAATTAATATATGAAGGATAAAGTAATAAACTTTTTTGAGGACATTTTGAAAGAAATGAAAAAAGTGTCCTGGCCCAAGAAAGAAGAGTTAATTGAATCCACAAAGGTAGTAATTGTTACAATGATTATTTCGGCTGTGATAGTTTATATTATTGATAAAGGAATCAGCGAATTGTTAAAAGCAATTTTCTAAAGCAAAAAAACATGAACGAGGAAAAAAACAATAAAGAAACGGAAGATATAGAAACACAGGAAATAGCTGAAAAGGAAACAGATGCGCCTGAAGAAGATCAGGGTAATTTTCAATGGTATGCAGTAAGAATAATTTCCGGTCACGAAAATAAGGTAAAAGCTTATCTTGACAATGAAATTAGGAATGAAAAGCTTGAAGATAAGATCAGGAACGTATTAATACCCCTTGAAAAAGTATTTGAAGTAAAAGGCGGAAAGAAAAAAATTAAATTAAAAAATTTCTTACCGGGGTATATCCTGATAGAATCGGAATTAGACGATAAGCTCAGAGATTTTATTTCCAAAACGCCGTCCATTATAAACATGGTTGGTTCAAAAAGTATCAAAGGAAAAAGACTTGAACCGATTCCACTTCGACCTTCTGAAGTTAAGAGAATCAAATCTATATTAAATGATGAGGGAGATTCGGAAAAGCTTGACATTCAACTAAATACAGGGGATCCCGTAAAAGTAACCAGCGGTCCTTTCAACAATTTCAGCGGCAACATTCTTGAAGTGAACCTGGAAAAATTAAAAGTGAAAGTAATGGTCAGTATATTTGGAAGAAAAACCCCGATAGAACTGGAATTAACTCAAATTGAAAAAGAAAAATAATAATTAAAATTTTTATATGGCAAAGAAAATAACAGGGTTTGTAAAACTACAGATTTCAGCCGGACAGGCCACTATGGCTCCTCCTGTTGGTCCGGCACTTGGACAAAGAGGTGTTAATGGTATGGAATTTTGCAAACAGTTTAACGCAAGGACACAGGATAAAAAGGGATTGATTATCCCGGTTGTAATAACAGTCTTTTCGGACAAATCCTTTACCTTCATCACTAAAACTCCTCCTGCCGCTGTACTTTTGATAAAGGCATGTGGTATTGAAAAAGGTTCAGGAATTCCAAATAAAACAAAAGTCGGAACTGTTACCAAAAAACAATTGAGGGAAATTGCGGAAACCAAGATGGTGGATTTGAATGTTCATGATGTCGAAGCTGCAATGAGCATGGTAGCTGGCACAGCCAGAAGTATGGGTTTGACAGTAGAGAATTAAATTAAAATTTTAATAATTTTATATGAAATTAACAAAGAAACAAAAAGAAGTCAGCAAAAAGGTGGATACTACAAAGGAATATGAGGTAACTGAAGCAGTATCAAAGCTAAAACTTGCCGCATCAGCAAAATTTGATGAATCTGTGGATATTGCTGTAAAATTAGGAGTAGATCCGAAACATGCTGATCAGGTTGTCAGAGGAACCGTTTCATTACCGCATGGTACAGGTAAAAATGTCAGAGTACTTGTAATCGCTAAACCGGATAAGCAGGATCAGGCGAGGGAAGCCGGCGCAGATTATGTAGGATTTGAAGATTATATTAAAAAGATACAGGAAGGATGGACAGATATCGATGTGATAATAGCAGCGCCCGATACGATGAGCGAGCTTGGAAAGATAGGAAAAGTTTTAGGTCCCCGTGGATTAATGCCAAATCCTAAAAGCGGAACTGTTACACCAAACGTTGGACAGGCGGTGCAGGAAGTTAAGGCCGGGAAAATTGATTTCAGAGTCGATAAAAGTGGAATCGTACATTCAATTGTTGGAAAAATTTCATTTGATGAAAAAAAGATCAAAGAAAATATTGTTGCATTCCTAAATACGATCGTCAAACTAAAACCTTCTGCAGCAAAAGGCACATACGTGAAAAGTATTACGATTTCAACGACAATGGGACCGGGAATCAAACTTGATAAAAGTATAACTACAGTAAAGGCCGCTGCCTGATAAAAAGAAAATTACGCACTCACTAAATAATAAGCTTGCCGGCTTCAGGCAGGTAAAATTAATTTGTAATATTAATAAATAAACCGATCCTTAATGAATAAAGAACAAAAGACAGAAGCTGTTCAGGAGATAAAAGAGTTAATTGAATCTTCTGAAGCTATGTATTTTATGGATTTTACAGGATTGACTGTCGAGCAGGTGAATGAGCTCCGGAAAGAGATGTATAAGTCATCTCTGAAGTATAAGGTTGTAAAAAATACATTGACTGCCCGGGCGATCAAAGAAAGCGCTAAATATTCGGAACATGTCGAAAAGCTCCATGAAATTCTGCATGGTCCTACAGGAATTGTGTTTGCTTACAAAGATCCTGTATCTCCTGCTAAAATTCTCAAAAAATATGTTGATAAGTTTGATAAACCCAAACTTAAAGTAGCAATAGTCGAAAATGAAGCCTACGATTCAAAAAAGCTTAATACTTTGGCCGCTCTGCCTACAAAGGAAGAGGTAATTTCAGCAATACTAGGCTCATTGAATTCCCCAGCATCCGGCCTTGTGGGTGTACTTAATGCTGTAATGAGAGATTTATCAAGTGTAATTGAAGAAGTTGCTAAAAAACAGGCAGCTTAATTTTAAAGAAACTTTTTAACTATAAAATAAATTAAAAGGATATATAACACATGTCAGTAGAAGAAATTGCAAATCAAATTGGTGAGTTAACATTAACTCAGGCATCTGAACTAAAAAAAATATTAGAAGATAAATTTGGCGTAACTGCAGCCGCACCAATGATGGCTGCCGGCGGCGCTCCCGCGGGTACACCTGTCGCTCCGGTCGAGGAACAAACTGAATTTACAGTTATCCTCGCAGAAGCAGGATCTCAGAAAATCAATGTTATTAAAGCTGTTAAAAACGCAACAGGTTTAGGACTGACCGAAGCAAAATCATTAGTTGAAAGCGCTCCCAAGCCGGTAAAAGAAAACATTTCAAAAGCGGATGCCGAAAAGCTAAAAGCTGATTTAGAAGCTGCAGGCGCTAAAGTCGAATTAAAGTAATTCTATTCAACAAATCAAAAAAATCATTCAACAATTAAAATATTTTTTAAATATTAAATAATCCCGACAATAGAGGATTCGTCGGGATTATTTTATTAAAATTCCTGGAGTAAAAAATTGGAAACTAAAGATATAGATCTTAAATTAAAACCTTTAAGCAACAAGAATAAAAGGTTGACTTTTGCAAAGACTTCCATAAGACATGATCCCCCTGACTTGCTCAATGTACAGATTCAATCATATAAAGATTTTTTACAGGAAGATGTACCGGCAAGCAAGAGAAAATCTCAGGGACTGCAAAAGGTTTTTGAAGATAATTTTCCTATATCCGATTCAAGAGAAACAGCTATACTTGAATTTGTAGATTATTATCTTGAAAAGCCTCATTATTCAGTAATTGAGTGCCAGGAGCAGGGACTGACCTATGCAGTTCAGGTTAAAGCACGCTTAAGACTATCAACAAAACCTAATGCTGCGGCGAAGGAATATAATTATACAATAGAAAATGATGTCTATTTAGGCAACCTTCCTTATATGACACCGCGGGGAAGCTTCATAATTAACGGAGCCGAAAGAGCTATAGTAAGCCAGCTTCACAGGTCGCCTGGTGTTGTGTTCAGTGAATCTATTCATGCAAACGGTACCAAGTTGTATTCTGCAAGAGTAATTCCATTCCGCGGTTCATGGGTGGAATTTACTACAGACATAAACAACTTATTGTATGCATACATTGACAGAAAGAAAAAGTTTTATTTTTCAACATTATTAAAAGCATTAGGACTAAATGAACATTATCAGATGCTTGAATTATTCGGATTGGTGGATACTGTAAAGGTTAATGATAAAAATTATTTAGACTATGTAGGCAGAAGGGTTTTGGAAAATGTGGTTAATAAGGATACAGGCGACGATTTGGGAATTTCAGAAAATACTGTATTGACCGATGAGCAGCTTGTTTCAGTCGTTAATTCGAAAATCAAAGAATTAAAACTGTTAAAAAGTAATCCGACAGATGGTGAAGAAATAATATATAATACTATAATAAGTGAAGATGATGAATCCAGCCTTCTTCTTGAAAAAGTTCCTTCGGAACAAACACCTAAGGATAAGAAAGCTGCTGCAGCCTTAGCCGAATCCGAAGCCGAGAACGCAAGAAGTTATATCGAAAAGTTATTTTTCAATACAAAGAAATATGATCTCGGAAGCGTTGGCAGATATAAGATTAATTATAAGCTGGGAACCAAGATCGATCCGCATATTACAATATTAACACAGGAAGATATAGTATACATAATAAATTATATGCGCGACCTTGTTGATGGAAAAAAAGAAGTGGATGATATAGACCATTTGGGAAACAGAAGAGTAAGAACAGTCAACGAACAGCTGTCCGCGCAATTTTCCCTCGGGCTTTCAAGGATGTCAAGAACTATCAGAGATAAGATGAGCATTCATGATGAAGAAAATCTGATGCCTTCAAAGCTTATAAGCGCCAGGCCTATAACAAGTGCGCTTGCTTCGTTTTTTGGAACAAGTCAGCTTTCACAGTTTATGGATCAGACGAATCCACTGGCTGAAATGACACATAAAAGGAGAATAAGTGCTTTAGGACCGGGAGGTCTTTCAAGAGAGAGAGCAGGATTTGAAGTAAGAGACGTACACTATACACACTATGGAAGACTTTGTCCGATAGAAACACCGGAAGGTCCTAACATTGGATTGATATCGTCACTCTGCATACATTCCCGTATAAATGAGCTTGGCTTTATTGAAACACCCTATAGAAAAGTAGAGGATGGAAAAGTCATAGATAAAATTGAGTATCTGTCTGCGGAAAAAGAAAATTTCTATAAAATTGCTCAGGCTAATGAACCTGTAGACGATAAAGGAAATTTCTTAAATGAAAGAATAAAAGGAAGATTCAAAGGCGACTTTCCCTTATTTAAAGCCGATGAAATTGATTATATGGATGTTGCCACAAATCAGATAGTTAGTGCGGCTGCGGCTTTGATACCTTTCCTTGAACATGATGACGCCAACAGGGCATTGATGGGTAGCAATATGCAACGTCAGGCCGTACCTCTTTTAAGACCTGAATCTCCTGTAGTTGGAACAGGTTTTGAAGAAATCGTAGCACGAGATTCCAGGACTATGTTAACTGCAGAAGCAGATGGAATTGTAGAATATGTATCAGGTGACAAAATAATTGTAAGATATAATATAAAAGAAGATTCAGATGAAAGTCTGCTTAGCTTTGTTGATAAAAGATTGGTAGAATATCATTTGGTAAAATTTTTAAGAACTAATCAGGATACTTCAATTAATCAAAGACCGATCGTAAGTGAAGGGCAGAAAATTAAAAAAGGAGATATTCTGGCTGACGGTTCATCAACACAAAATGGTGAGCTGGCATTAGGAAGAAATGTATTAGTGGCCTTTATGCCGTGGAGAGGATATAACTATGAAGATGCTATTATTATCAGTGAAAAATTGGTAGCAGATGATATTTACACATCGATTCACATTGAAGAATTCAGCCTGGAAGTAAGAGATACTAAAAGAGGGGAAGAAGAATTAACAAAGGAAATTCCTAATGTCAGCGAAGAAGCTACTAAAGATCTGGATGAAAATGGCATAGTAAGAATAGGCGCGGAAGTAAAGGAGAATGATATTCTCATAGGAAAGGTGACTCCTAAAGGTGAAACAGAACCAACACCCGAAGAGAAATTATTGAGAGCTATATTCGGAGATAAAGCAGGTGACGTAAAGGATGCTTCTTTAAAAGCCCCTCCGGGATTAAAAGGAATAGTTATTAACAAAAAATTATTCTCGAGAAAAACCCGGGATACTGAAAGCAAAAGGGATGAAAAAAGAAGGATTGATAAATATGAGGTCGAAAGAAAAAAAGAAATTAAGGATTTGAATCTGAAGATTGCAGAGAAATTTGATGTTCTCCTTGAAGGAAAAGAGTCAAAGGGGTTCAGAGATAAAAAAGGAAACCTTATCTTAAAGAATGGGGCTGCTTTCAAAAAAGAGTATTTTATTAATCTGATTGAAAATCAGGGTTATTCTTTAATGGATTTTGATTATGAGCACGACTGGTCGGATAGTAACAGGGCAAACTCCTTGATTCCTGACATTTACAGGAATTACACTTTTAAACAAAATGAAATTGAAGAAAGATTTAAAAGATTAAAGGATAAAGTCAAGCTGGGTGATGAATTGCCCACAGGAGTTGTAAAATTAGCGAAGGTGTATGTTGCAAAGAAAAGAAAATTATCTGTTGGAGATAAGATGGCTGGCAGGCACGGAAACAAAGGAGTTGTTGCTAAAATTGTTCCGCAGGAAGATCTTCCGTTTATGCCTGACGGGACGCCGGTTGATATAGTTTTGAAT
>JBBSDT010000189.1:0-6606 GCA_038240405.1 Ignavibacteria bacterium | reverse complement strand
GTCGGGGAGGTTTGCAAAGTTTCCTGCGCATCTTCAATTTCCTCTTCCTCTGAAATCTCTTCAAACGAATCCAGATCTTTTTGAATCTCAGAACTTAATTCAATTTTATCCCCTTTATCTGATTTATGATAGTCATCTGGATTTTCCTTCGATTGTTTGTGGCTTTCTTCGTCCGAAGATTTAACACTGATTATTTCTTCGGGTTGTTTTACTAATTTGTTTGAGAAAAAGCTTTCCTGATCTTCTTCCTGAAAGGCTGATTCATCTTCGAACGGAATTCCAAGAGAAATATCTTTATCCGGTTCTTCAGTCACTCCGGATTCTGGTTTTTCCATATTTCCATCCGGAAATGTCTCTTCCTTCGGAAGTTCAAAAACAAAATCTTCATCTTTCGATTCGGATTGAATTAGCTCAAGATAATTTTTTTTGAAATTTGAAACATCTGATTTTTCCTGATTCGTCTCCATTTCATCAGGCTGATTATCGGGCTCAATTTCAGAATCTCCCTCATTCTTATCTGTTTCACTATAATCAGTAATATATGAAGTAATGTTCGCGGAAGGGAAAGTTAGTGCCGGTATTTCCCTTGGCTGCGGATTTGAAAGATAATTTAGAATCTCATTTTCAATGAATTCGCAATCAACTATTAAATTCTGTGAAAGGTTATCAAAATTAATAACATTCTCCTCAATTTTTTTCAGGATGAATACAAAATATTTTCCTATGCTTTTGAGTTCATTAATGTTTGATAGTATATACAGGTCCAGCAATGGATTTTCGGAAAATATCAATTTTTCAAAGAGCCTGTTAATCAGCGCTATATCTGCATTTACGATATTAAATCGAGATAAATCTATTTTTGTTTTATGAAATAAAAACTTCAGATAATCATTTTTGTTCAAGAGAAGTCATTTTAGTTTTCTAAATAAATTCTGGGTACCCTTGGGGTAATATTGCACAAAATTTCATATGGAATGGTCTTCATAATTTCCGAGAGATTATATGCCGGATATTCTTTTCCGAAAATTGTGACCTGGTCATTTATCTTAATATCGGAATCAGGGCCAAGGTTTATCATCGTCCAGTCCATACAAATAGCGCCTACCGTTCTAAGTCTTTTTTTATTAATAATAACACTGGATTTGTTTGTTAAAATTCTTGAATAGCCGTCTCCGTATCCAACAGGAATGGATCCTATCTTTGTTTCGGCTTTGGTAAAATATTTTCGTCCATAAGAGATGCTCTGACTTTTCCGGAGTTTTTTTATAAACTTAACTTTTGAAATGACTGTCATAACAGGTTTTATACCTATTTCCTTTGAGGTTTTTTTTCTGTCCGGATAATAGCCATACAGTGAAATACCCGGCCTCACCATATTAAAAAAAGGATCATTGTAATTCAATATACCACCGGTGTTGCAAATATGTTTTATCTCGAATTTTATCAAATTATGCTCAAGCTCTTTCACCAGAGATTTGAAATTCCTTAATTGTTTTAATGCATACGGGTCATTATTAATTTCAGAAGTGGCAAAGTGTGAATAAATTCCTTTTATATTTAAGAATTTTAAAGTTATTAATTTCTGTACAGCTTCATAAACATATTCCCCCGGAAATCCAATCCTGTTTATTCCTGAGTCAACCTGTATCTGAACGTTAATTTTTTTATTTCTATTTTTTGCAAAATTGTTGAGCTTTGTTGCTATATCGAGATTGGCAATTGTTATTTCTATGTCTCTTGAAATAACTTCTTCAAAAAGTTTTTCGTCCGTAAGAATCCCCAGGCACAGAACAGGTGGTTTTTTTGAGGAATTTTTTTTTAAGTAGTCATGAAGCCTGATCGATTCAAAATAATCTGCAGTACCAAGGTAATCAGTGCCATGTTCGGACAATGCCTTGCCTATTTCAAACATCCCATGACCATAACCATTGGCTTTTACTACTGAACATATCCTTATTCTCCCTTTGGATTTTAAATTCGCAAACTTTTTGATAACAGAAAAGTTTTCTTTAAGAACTCTAAGATTTATTTCTGCATAGGTATCATTTGTTGAGTTTCCCGGCGATAAAATTTTCATTTTTAAAAGTAAAAAATCTTTTTACCAAAAAGAATTTATTTATTTATATATTTTATAAAAAAAATAAAAAAAAGTTAAAAATATTTAAAATCAAACTTGACTATATTAAACAGTTTAAGTAATATTATTACAATTAATTTTCCCTATCATCTCTGTTAGAAAGTTGTTAATAATTATCTTTTCTCTTTTTTCGCACGTAAGTTTTGACATTAATAAATCATCATTGCTAACATTCGTTGTTAATAACCTATGATCATGCTCATAAGTTGTTTGTTTTTATACCGCTTAGTTTTCGTTCGATTTGTTAAAAAGCCAAGGGTTTTTAACGAAAATTCTTGTAAATTTAAATTGCAATATAAAGTAAAATCTTAACTCACTTTCGTTTGTTAATAATTTTTTAAAACCCTTAGCGTTGACAAAAAATACTTCCGGATCGTTAAAAGATATTTTTATACAAACCGAGTCGTCTACTCAATCAAGTTCTACCAAGCCTGAATCAGAATCAAACGCAACTTCTCTCTGGAATAAATTTATTGAATTACTTTCTGACAACCTGAAATCCAGCGAAATCAATACCTGGTTTTCTGTAATCATTCCGAAAAATTTTGAAAATAACATTCTTACGATTGTAGTACCTAGTGAAGATTATTATAGTTTGATTGAAAGCAGATATAATAAAATCATCACAAAAATCGTTGATACATTACTTGGTCCTGATGGAAAACTGAATTACGAAATTACCCAGATGGGTTTATTCCCGCTGATTGAGAAAGAAAAAAATAATTTGACTTCAGACCGTGGCCTAAATATTACAGAGATATCTTCAAAGCAAAATTTGTTCGATGAAATAAATTTAAAGGATCATTTCCGGGACGAAGAGTTTCATTCTAATCTAAACCAAAAGCACCTTTTCGATAATTTTATTAAAGGCGAGAGCAACGAACTTGCGGTAGCTGCCGCGTATGCAATTACAAATAATCCTGGTAAGACTTATAACCCTTTTTTTGTATATGGAGGAGTTGGACTGGGCAAGACACATCTCGTCCAGGCAATAGGAAATGAAATACTAAAAAAATTTCCCGATAAAAAAATCTATTACACAACTGCTCCTGATTTTACAACTCAGTTTACTACTAATATAGCTCAAAGCCGGATTGATTTTTCTACAAACCGCAACGGCACCAAAAAACTCGATTCTTTTTATAAATCTTTAGATGTGCTTATTCTTGATGATATTCAATATCTCAGCGGTAAAGAAAAAACACAGGATTTTATGTACCAGATATTCAATACCCTTTATAATGAAAAAAAGCATATCATCTTTTCGAGCGACAAGCCCATTAATCAGATTAAGGGAATTGAAGAAAGATTGATATCAAGATTTCAATGGGGCATAACTGCGGATATTCAGCCGCCTAATTGGGAAATGAGAGTTGCCATAATTCAAAAGAAGTTTGAAGAAACGAATATCGATGCTCCCGAGGAAGTCATTCATTTCATCGCTACAAACGTCAAGGACAGCATCAGGACCATCGAAGGCTGTATTGTTGGCATAATAGCCGATAGTGTCTTACGATACAGGGGAGAAGTAAATCTTGAAATCGCAGAAAATGTAATTGGCAGAGTAATTGGAAATGTCAGAAGAACAAAAAATATATCCATTGAGAATATTATTTATACCGTTGCCAATTATTATAATATATCCGAAAACCAGATATTGTCCAGGAAAAGAACCCGGGAAATTGCATTTGCAAGGCAGGTGGCAATGTTCCTTGCAAAAGAGCTTACCACGCTTACACTTGAGACTATAGGCCTTAATTTCGGAGGAAAAGACCACGCAACTGTTTTATACGCGAACAATATTGTTTCCGCCCTTTCCAAAAAAGATAAAAACGTTTTAAACCAAATCGTCGAGATAAAAGAGCTTTTAAAGAATTTATAATTCATTAAAAGCTCCCTTTGGAGTCTCTGTTGACTTATAACTTGTCAGCAACATCTCAATAACTTATTCGTTTTCATACCTTATAAACCTTTTTAGTAAATTTTTCGATACCCTTTGACATTAATTGTTAATAGTTATAAATTAATTTATTTTTATTAACATTTTTTTAGAACCTTGCAACTGATGAGTAACGACTCTATGGGATTACTAACATAACTAACACAACTACTACTGCTACTAATTATTTTATAACCTATAATAATGATAGAGAGACTTTATATAAATAATTATTTGATAATCCCAAAAGCGGAAATTGATTTTACAAAGGGATTAAATATACTAACCGGTGAAACCGGCGCTGGTAAGTCAATTATACTCGATGCTTTATCTTTGCTTCTGGGAGAAAGAGCTGATTATTCAAAAATTAAGAAGGGGAAAGAAAAATTTATTGTGGAGGGGTATTTTAGCTTTAAAGGTAATGCTAAAGTTTCGAATCTCCTAAAGGAGATTCTTCCGGAAGAAGAAGACCATACTGACAATATTATTTTAAGGAGGGAGCTGCTTAGTAAGAGTATCAGCAGAAGTTTTATAAACGATAATCCCGTAAGTATTTCAGATTTGAAAAAATTCGGAGACGCTATAATAGATATACACTCCCAAAATGATCATCAGTCGTTATTGGATAAAAGCACGCATATAGAAATATTGGATAATTATTCAGATAACGCAGTACTTTTCGCCGGATATATCGGTAATTTCAACGAACTGAAAGCCTTAATTTCAGATTACAGCAACCTCATCGAAAAGAAAGATGAGCTTTCCTCGAAAATAAAATACCTGGATCACGAACTTAAGGAAATAAATAACTTAAATTTGGTGCCAATGGAGGACATTGAACTTGAAAAAGAATTGAACAGGCTGGAAAATGTAGAGAGTATTTCAAATGGATTAAAGAATACTTTAAGTGTCCTGTATGAAGACGAATTTAATTCGATGAGCCAAACAAGCATTGCGATTAAAGAATTGAGGAAAATCATTGACTACGATACAGTTTTGCAAAATATATTCCATGATCTGGAAAATTCCTATACGCTAATTAAAGAAAGCTCTGAATCATTAAATAGCTACCGGCATTCATTAAACTTTGACGAGGGAAGAATAGAGCATATAAGGAACCGTTTAACTGTGATCAATCATCTTAAGAAGAAATACAATTTAAGCATAGATGAATTAATTGAGAGAGGTATCGCTATTCAGAAAGAATTATCCTTTGTAGAGAATTATGATTTCGAAACGAGCCAAATATTAAACAAGATAAATTCAAAAAGAAAAATAGTTTTTAATCTGGCAAAAGAAATTAATAAGTTAAGAAAAAAATCATCAAAGGAATTAGAAATGAACATCAATGCTCTTTTCAGAGATGTGGGACTTGAAACAGCTGAGTTTAAAGTCACACTGGAGAACACAATTGGATCAAATGAGGAATTATTATGTCAAAACGAAGGAAATGAAAATTATTTATTAGGAAATAAGGGTTTTAACGAGCTGGAATTTTTAATTAAAACCAATAAAGGTTCTGAATTTACCCCTATCAGAAAGACAGCATCAGGGGGAGAGATATCAAGGATTATGCTCGCAATAAAGACTGCCTTGTCAGAGAAAGATAGCATAGGAATTTTAGTTTTTGATGAAATAGATGCCGGAATCAGTGGAAGAATTGCTCAAAAAGTAGGATCACTGTTAAAAAACCTTTCTAAAACACACCAAGTAATTTGCATAACTCACCTTCCGCAGATTGCGGCAAAAGGCAGTACACATTTCAGGGTCAGCAAAGAAGAAAAAAACAGTGAAACCATAGCATTGATAAAATGTTTGGATGAAAAAGAGAAAGTTTCCGAGATTGCGAAGCTGATTAGCGGCGAAAAAATAACCGAAATTTCCATGAAAGGCGCTCGTGAGCTAATAAAAAACTAGATCCCTCTTCTTAATAAAAAACCTCCACACGACTTTCAATACTTAAAGAATTAATATATAAGGATGGTATGCGATTACATAGCTTCTATATATTTTAATCCGTTAGCCGGAATCCGTTAAGTATAATCGTCGTGTGAAGATTAATTAAAGGAAGAACAAATATGAAAGAACATTTGCTTGTTGGCACAAGCAAATATAATAACATCTGTGTTTTTGAAAAGATTCCGGTTCATATACAAATAATTAATTAAGAATAAAATCTGCAAACTGCATAGTGTCAATTTCTCCAAAGTAAAATGTCAAATCCAAATTGTTCAAAGCTCTTAATATATTGTTTTTTTCATACTTCACATTTACCAATGTTGATTCAATTTCTCCGGGATCACCATGGCCGAGAAAGTCACCGTATATCTTTACACTTTCTATAACTCCGTCCTTTACATTTATTCGTACATCAATTTGTCCGAAAGGGAATCTTCTGACCTTTTGTACATTAAACTCCGGAGATCTTCCGAAATTCCAATCCCAATTCCTGTATTTCTTTTGAGATAGATCAGCAACTTCTTTCCATTGAAATTCCGAAAGAGTATATATCTGGCTGGCGCCGGAGACT
>JBBSDT010000188.1:0-6606 GCA_038240405.1 Ignavibacteria bacterium | reverse complement strand
GATATACTGAGGATTATGAAGCTTTGATTACAAAATATCTTATGGAGCTTAAGAAAAACGGAATGAAGGAGAATTAAGATAATTTCTTAAGTGAACTTGTATCTGTTCCGCAGATCGAATGCTAAATCAAACCGAAAATTTTTTCTTATATACTTCTGTATTGCAGTTCCTACACTCCCTCAGGAGATAAAAAAAACTTTACCAAATAATATAGGTTTCATGGAATATTTCTAACATACTCATCTCTTTACAAAAACCCCCACTAATAGAATCCGCAGACAAAATCAATAATCCAGACAAAATTAAACAGGTATATGTTATTTTAAAAGCGATATTAATGCATATGCTGTACAGAATGCAAAAGAAATAAAAGAATTAGTTTCTTCATAATTGAATTTATATTTCGAATGCTTTTATTGATTTTTAATCAATTCCACACTACATGAAGAAAAAAATTAAAAACACCAATAAAGCAGAAATTAAAAAGCTTACCCGAAAAGCGGTTGAAGGAATAACAAAGTTTGAAGAAAGTCATCCTCTTGAAATATTAGGACCTCATGAAATGAAGCTTCACAATACGGTTGTGGTAAATGCTTATCTGCCGTTCGCTCTGGAAGCATGGATAAAAATAAAAAATGATAAACAGAAGTATGAAATGAAACGGCTTAATCCCGAAGGCATTTTTCAGACTATACTGCTGGATCATAAAAAGCCCTTTTCTTATAAAATAATTTATTTAAATGAAAACGATGAATTAATCGAGCAATCGGATCCATATGCTTTTCCAGTTGGTCTGAGTGATCTTGATCTTCACCTTTTGGGAGAAGGAAAACATTATAAAAGTTATGAAAAGCTGGGATCAGTATTAAAAAGTATAAACAGTACGAAAGGAGTGCAATTTACGGTTTGGGCGCCAAACGCAAAAGCTGTAAGCGTGACCGGTGAATTTAATCATTGGAAGGCAGGGACTCATCCAATGACAAATATTAACAATCAGGGATATTGGTGCTTGTTTATACCGGACTTAAACGCGGAGACTCTTTATAAATTTGCGATTAAAACCAGACAAGGCGAAGTAATTTTAAAATCAGATCCGTATGCATTTAAAACAGAGCTCCGGCCAAATAATGCATCAGTTGTATGCACTCCTCTTAATAAATATAAATGGAATGACAAATCCTGGATGAATAAAAGAAAAAAAAGTATTGATCCGGAAAATAGTTTTGAAAAAAAGCCCTTGTCAATTTACGAAGTATATCCCGGATCATGGAAAAAAGAAACTGACAAAAATGAATCTTCAAATGAATGGGGATATAAGAACTACCGTCAGCTTGCACATGAAATGGTAGACTATGTAAAAGATATGAATTATACGCATATAGAACTCCTGCCCGTAATGGAGCATCCTTTGGATATATCATGGGGCTACCAGGTTGTAAATTATTTCGCACCAACAAGCAGATACGGTACTCCTGAGGATTTCATGTATTTTGTAGATTACTGCCACCAAAACGGCATAGGAGTAATTCTTGATTGGGTCCCTTCTCATTTTCCTACAGACGCACACGGTCTTAGTAATTTTGACGGAAGCCAGATATATGCTTATGAAAATCCTAAAAAGGGATTTCATAAAGAATGGGGGACCTTTGTTTTTGACTATGGAAGAAACGAAGTAAGAAATTTTTTAATATCAAATGCTCTTTTTTGGTTTGAGAAATATCATATTGACGGACTGAGGGTTGATGCTGTTGCTTCAATGCTATACCTTGATTATTCCAGAAAAGACGGAGAATGGGAGGCAAATATTCATGGCGGAAACGAAAATCTTGAGTCCGTCAGCTTTTTAAAAAAACTGAATGAAATTGTACACAAAAAATGTAAAGGGATAATGATGATCGCTGAAGAGTCTACTTCCTGGCCGGGAGTGACAATGCCTGTTCATCTTGGCGGCCTGGGGTTTGACATGAAATGGAATATGGGCTGGATGCATGATATTCTCGCATATTTTTCCATGGACCCTGTTTACAGAAAATTCCATCACGGGAAATTAACCTTTGCAATCTGGTATGCATTTAGCGAGAAATTTCTTTTGCCAATTTCTCATGATGAGGTAGTACACTTAAAAAAAGCGCTCATTGAAAAAATGCCCGGTGACTTATGGCAAAAGTTTGCAAACTTAAGATTACTTTACGGCTTTATGTTCAGCCATCCCGGAAAAAAATTAAATTTTATGGGAAATGATATTGCTCAATACCGGGAATGGAATTCGGAAGGTTCTCTTGATTGGGAAGTTCTTGATTATGAATCCAATAACAAATTTCATATTTATTTTAAGGATCTGAACAAAATGTATATAGAACAAAAGGCATTTCATCAGGTTGATTTTAGCAGTTCAGGATTTCAGTGGATAGATTTTTCTGATTCCGATAATAGTGTGATCGCTTTTGTAAGATATAGTTCCGATAAGAGTGAGATGCTGCTCTTTACTTTCAATATGACTCCGGTATTGAGAAATAACTATTTATTAGGAGTTCCAGAAAAGGGGCATTATAAAGAAATACTTAACAGCAATGCAGAGGAATACGGAGGGAGCGGAGTTGGAAATTATGGAGGAGTTCATTCAGAGGAAATTCCAAGATTTGAATTTAGTAATTCAATAAGAGTTACCTTGCCTCCTCTATCCGTAAATATCTATAAATTTGAAAAAATTAATTTGAATGAAGACATTTCCGAAGTTTTAAAGGAAGTAATTCCTGAAAATAAAGGAGGTTTTGAAATTGTTGACAAGAAATCAATCTCTTCTAAAACGGAATCCGATTCTGTTTCAGATAATACAGTTCATAAAGATTCTATAACAGAACCGGAAGGTTTTTCCGAAGACGAGATGGAAGAAAAAATTAAAGAAGTGATTCGTAAAATAAAGAAATTCTAAAAAATTCGGATAAAATACGAAAGCCAATCACTTTTCAGCAATTGGCTTTTTTGAAAAATTGACAGCTGATTTGATTTTAAGAACATCCGCTTGTTTCACCGCATGTAATACACTTAAGGCATGTTCCGTTTCGCACCATTGTAGTACTCCCGCAATTAGTACAGATATCTCCTGTATATCCTTTAAGCTTCGCTTCCTTTATTTTTTCGGAAGTGGAATTTTTTATTTCTATTAATTTTATTTTTGACTCCTGTTGAATGATCTTTTTTTGTGAAGGGGGATCATTCACGGGAGGATGCTCTTCTATTATTCTTTCACTGTAAATCTCTTCCTCATCGAAATCATTGTCACCTTCCAGCTTTGATATCGCATCTATAGGGGATCTCTGAAGCTCTTCATGATTTTCAATGTGTGATAAATCGTTTCTGCCGAGATATGTTACAGCAAGCTCTCTGAACAAATAGTCTATGATAGAGGTACTCATTTTAATATTTGGATTGCCTATAACAATTCCATTGGGCTCAAACCGTGTATATACAAACGCATCAACAAATTCTTCAAGTGGAACTCCATGCTGCAGTCCCAAAGAAATTGAGATTGCAAAGCAGTTCATAAGACTTCTGAATGCAGCGCCCTCTTTGTGCATGTCAATAAATATCTCACCCAGCTGTCCGTTTTCATATTCTCCTGTTCTTAAATAAACCGAATGAGTGCCGATCTTTGCTTTCTGGGTATATCCTTTTCGCCGGAATGGCAGCTTTCTTCTTTTGGCAATATAACGGTGAATAATTCTTTCAGCCACTTTAACTATATCATGGTTTCTTGAAACTTCTGCGTTAATTTCATCCGAATTATCCATATCAAAAGTGTCATCATCTTTAACAGAATTAAGTGGCTGAGATAACTTTGATCCGTCTCTGTAAAGAGCATTTGCTTTTACACCCAGTCGCCAGGAAGACATATATGCGTTTTTCATATCTTCAATAGTTGCATGATTAGGCAGGTTGATTGTTTTCGAAATTGCTCCTGAAATGAACGGCTGTGCAGCAGCCATGATCTTAATGTGAGCATCAGCAGTTATATAACGATTGCCTTTTTTTCCGCATTTACTTGCGCAGTCAAAAATGGGATAATAAACTTCCTTTAAATGTGGGGCGCCTTCAATTGTCATAGTTCCGCATACGTAATCATTTGCTTCTTCGATTTGTTCTTTAGAAAATCCAAGCTCTCTCAAGACATTAAATCCGGAATCATCAAGCTGCTCTTCGGAAAATCCAAGTGCATTTTTACAAAAACCGGAACCCAGAGTCCATTTGTTAAAAGCAAAGTTTATATCAAATACAGAAGGAAGGGAGTTTTCAATTTTCGCAAGAACGTCTTTTGTAAAACCTTTTTCTGTTAAAGTCTGTGCATTGATATTTGGGCAACCAATTAAAGATCCGTTTCCTTTTGTATATCTGATAATATCATCAACTTCTTTCTGAGTATATCCAAGATTTTTTAATGCTGGAGGTACAGACTCGTTAATAATCTTGAAATAACCACCTCCGGCAAGTTTTTTAAACTTTACTAAAGCGAAATCGGGTTCAACACCTGTAGTATCGCAATCCATAAGCAGGCCTATTGTTCCGGTAGGAGCTATTACAGTTACCTGAGCATTTCTATATCCGTATTTTTCACCAAGCTCCAATGCCAGATCAGAATCTTTTCGGGCTGCTTCAAGCAAATCGTCAGGACAGAATTTTTTATTAATTCCCAACGGCGGTATGGATAGTCCCTCATATTCACTTGCTGCCATATTGTAGGCTGCTCTTCTGTGATTTCTTATTACTCTCAACATCTCATTTTCATTTTCCCTATAACATGGGAATGCGCCGAGTTCTTTAGACATTTCTGCAGAAGTTGCATAGGATGTCATGTGAAGAATTGCCGTAAGGGCTCCTGTTATAGACAATGCTTCAGTGGAATCGTAAGGAATGCTCTGCACCATCAGTAAAGCTCCAAGATTTGCATACCCTAATCCCAGAGTCCTGTAATCAAAAGAAAGCTTTGCAATATTCTTACTTGGGAACTGTGCCATTAATACACTTATTTCAAGAACGATAGTCCATAGACGCGATGCATGCCTGTATTTATCAATTTCAAATTTATTTTTGTCCAGATCGTAAAATTTCATCAGGTTTAAAGAAGCAAGGTTACAGGCAGTATCATCGAGAAACATATATTCGGAGCAAGGATTAGAAGCTTTAATATCTCCTCCGTTCGGACAGGTGTGCCATTCGTTTATTGTTGTATGGAATTGAATACCGGGATCTGCGGAAGACCATGCAGAATATGCAATTTGTTCCCATAGCTCCCTTGCCTTCATAGTTTTACATGGAGCCGGCGCTCTGTCTTCTGTTTTGGCCTTTTTAAGTTCTATTCTCCAATACAGATTCCAGTCTTTATCACCCAAGACTGCTTCCATAAAATCGTTTCTAGCCCGAACACTATTATTTGAGTTCTGTCCTGAGACAGTTATGTATGCTTCTGAGTTCCAGTCGGTATCATATTCTGCAAAATCAATTTCGTTGAATCCTAACTTTGCCAATTGGATTACTCTTTCTATGTAATTTTCCGGTGTCTGAGCTTTCCTTGCATCGGAAATTGCCTGTGCAAGGTCTTTATTGGATTTCCTGTCGAAGCCGTCATTTTCAGGATGAGCTTTATGACATGCTTTGATGATTTTGTTGAGATGATGGTTTAAAATTTTGGAACCGGCAACTAGTGCTGCAACTTTTTGTTCTTCAACTACTTTCCAGTTAATATATTCTTCAATATCAGGATGATCAAGGTCGAGTGTTACCATCTTAGCTGCGCGCCGGGTTGTACCTCCGGATTTTATTGCACCTGCGCTTCTGTCGCCTATTTTTAGGAATGACATTAAGCCTGAGGATCTGCCGCCGCCGCTCAGCGGTTCATTTGAGCCCCGCACATTTGAAAAATTTGAGCCTGTTCCCGAGCCGTACTTAAAAAGACGTGCTTCTCTAACCCACAAATCCATAATACCGCCTTCGTTTACCAGATCATCTGATAGTGATTGAATAAAACAGGCATGCGGCTGCGGATGAGTGTAAGCATCTTTCGATGTTGTTAGTTTTTCAGTTTTCGGATCTACATAAAAATGTCCCTGCGCCGGACCTGTAATACCGTAAGCCCAGTTCAAACCGGTATTAAACCATTGAGGGGAATTCGGAGCAGCGATTTGCATAGCAAGCATATAGCAAAGTTCTTCAAAAAAATTCTTTGCATCCTTTTCTGAATTAAAATAATTATGTTTTCGTCCCCAGTAAGTCCAGCAGCCGGCTAACCGGGTAAAGACCTGCCGTGAGTCTTTCTCCGTAGTGTACCGCTCCTCAGGCAAAATTTCTTTCAATTTATCGTGATCAGGTACGCATCTTTGAAGCCATTCGGGTATTTCTTTTTCCTCGACCTTTTTCAGGAAAATGGGAATTCCGGCTTTGCGAAAATATTTTTGAGCTATGATATCTGTTGCCACCTGGGACCAGTGATTTGGAACTTTGATATCGTTCATCTCGAATATTATCGAGCCGTCAGGATTTCTTATTACCGATGAACGCGTGTCGAATTGAATCGTATCAAAGGCAGAATTGTCTTTGTTTACAAAAACGCTT
>JBBSDT010000187.1:0-6668 GCA_038240405.1 Ignavibacteria bacterium | reverse complement strand
GAAAGGCACGCTTCTTTTTATAAACAAAGGATAACCATAAAGCAATCTTGAAAAACTATGAACGACGTCAGGCTTTACTTTTTTTACAACTTTCGAAAGGTATATAGCATTTTTGAAAATATTTTTAAAACCTCCTGAATGAAGCGCAGACCACTCATAATTCTTTTGTGTGTACTTACATGTTGATGCAGGGTTGGCAATAAGGTAAACTTCATTCCCATCATTAGCGTACCCCTTAGCCAGGCCATCCACTATCCGCTCTATACCGCCGTAATCTTTTGGAGGCACTGGTATTTCAGGATCACAGGTAAGTAAAATTTTCATACTGATTTACTCATTTTCTTATTGCTTATTAAACCTGATTCTATAATACATTTTAGATAACCGGGCAGCTACCTTCCATCCAAAAAGGGTCATAATGCTGTTATATATTTTTCCTGACCTGGTATGTTGAATATATGATAATGGATAATTAGCAAGTCTTCTTTCGATAATTTTTGAATACACTATTTGTTTGGGAAATGACCATTCAAGGATCAGCACATAAGAGTTTGCAATTATTTTTTTTATACGTTCTGACTTTTCAATTTTTAATAGCCATTCAGACATTAAATCAATAGAGAAAAGAGCTGACCGAATACCTTTTTCAGATAGGTCTTTCGACAAAGAATTGCCTTTGAAATTGGTACGGTAATGAGTAATGCCTTTATCTGAAAATCTAAGTTGCCTGGCATAAGGGAGAAGACGGCAAAAAAATTCTGTATCATTTATAAGCGAAAGCCTTTCATCCCATAATCCGCTTTTGTTAAGTATTGTACGGGGTATTAACCACAGCCCGCATTGCACCATAGGTGTCTTACCTGTAAATGTCAAATATTCAAGCGGAGTACAATCTCTGTGAATAGTATGGAAATGATTGTGGTCAATTGGGGTAAGCTCATCATTGTAAAATCTTCGCCATTCTATGAAGCTTATATTTTCTGCGTCTTCTTTTTCCAGCAATTCCACCTGGCTTTCAATTACCTCAAAATCCAGTATATCATCAGCATCATAAAATTTAATATACTTGCCTGTTGATTTTGAAAAGCCAAAATTTAAAGCTGCGCATTGTCCCCCATTTGCCTGGTAATAATAATTGATTCGGTTATCGTGAAATGACTTAATTATTTTTTCTGAGGAGTCTGTAGAGCCGTCATTAACAACAACGATTTGCAAATTGCTATAAGTTTGATTTAACAAACTTTGAATAGTTTCAGCAATATACTTTTCTGCATTATAGCATGAAACAATAATTGAAACTAAAGGAGTGCCCATAAGAATTATGGCAACGGTACCGGCTTTTTACCAAGTAATTTTTTTATTGAATTTCTAAAATTGAATACTGTTTTGATTAAACCAAAATTAAAAATTCTCTGCATCTGTTGTAATCTTTTTTCTACATTATAATAGCTGCTTGAAGATTCAGATTCTGATGCTACAAGGCGTTTGATTACTTCATTGTATTTTATCTTTTGTTGATCAGAAAATTTTACATAATCAATTGTATTTAACCGGTACCATTTTCCAACTTTATCATTCTCTCTTATTTTTTGTCTTATAGTATCGGCAGCAAAAAATCCTCTTTGTTCAAAAATTTCATGCCAGAAAATACGTGAACGACAATTAATATGGCCATCGCCGTCCTGGTTTATTACGGCTGCCGAAAAAATAATAATATCAGAAGACATAGTCAGCAATTCAATAAGTTGTTGTGACACATCAGGGTTTAAATGCTCAGCTACTTCCATGCAAACAGCTACATCAAATTTTTTGTTCATTGATGTAAGAAAGCTTATTGCCTGGGCAGGGTTATTCAGATCTACTTTTTGAAACTCTATTGAATCAAACCCGGAAAAATCCGGTGTGGAATAACCGTCCAGCGCTGTTACCACAAGACCAGCTCCTGCAAGAGCTTTGCTTAATTCGCCATTTCCACATCCAAATTCTATAATTGTTTTTGGATGATATTCATCCAGTATTGCCTGTGCTATAGGCGCATAATCATAATCAAAAATGATGGAATCAAAATATTTTTTGTGGTAGTAATCGCTCATTATAAAAATTAATTTATAGTATATAGAGGGGATCTAAAAATTATTTTTATAAGCAAGAATTGAAAACCATTGATTGAGAGGTCTGTATACTTTAAAATTGTAAGTTTCCAATAACTTTTTATAATAATCAACCTGTGAATCCGGAATGTTGTGAAACTCAACATTCATTGATGATACATGACTTAGCCAGCTTAGATCCGGTGAATTAAATATTTCAACTTCTGCCCCCTCTATATCCATTTTTAAATAATCAATAGTTGACAAGTGGTTATCGGCAATAATATCGTTTATACTTAATGAAGAAATTTTTATGACCTCATTACCATCTTTTGCATTTTTATCAATGGCGAAAGCATCTGTAACATTTTTCTTATTAAATAAAACAAAACCTTTATCTATCCAAACTGCTTTGTTATAAATGAAAACTGAATTTAACCCTTTACAATTTGCTTTAGCTATTTCATAATTTTCAGAGTGCATTTCATAACCATAAACTATAGCCTGCGGATAGCGAATCTTAAAATCTACTATTGTGCTTCCTATATTAGAGCCAAGATCAACAATAGTTGCATTGTTCTTCAATATATATTCTTTAGGAGGTAAATGGTACTGCTTAAAAAAAACATATTCAAGTACATTTCTGTCAATCCTGTTATTAACACGTATTAAGAATTTTCTTTTAATTCCTTTTATAGCTATAGTTATAAATCTCTTTCCCAACAATAATGCAGTATAATATTTTATTAAACTGAAGAATGTTAAAACCTTTAGGTTAAATAGAAAATCCCTGTATCTCCATCCTACAGCTTTCAAAATTTTGCTTGCCATTAATGCTTTGGTTTAGTAGGACTTTTATTTTTTTCGTTTCGTAGTTAAGTATCTGATGATCATTTCTCTTAAATAAAAAGAATAATAGGGAAATATTTTATAGAATCTTTGAAAGTAATTTGAACCACCAGGAACAATGTCCATATATAATTTTCTTGCAGTTTTTATGGAGCCTTTCACAGTTTTCCAGTCATCTGCTGTGGCAGCATAGGCCGCGTTATCCATAAGCTGTTTCGCTATTTCTTTGCCGTATTTGCCATTAGTATTTTTTATCACATCGTTCCACACATGTAAAACTGCCTCTGTACATTTTGCCCTGTTGTTTACAGACATGCTGCCTGCATAGTAATAATTAATGCAGGTAAGTTCAGGCTCATAATCAAACGTTAATCCCTCTATGGCTGCCTTTGTATAAAAAGCCCTGTCTTCATTATATAAAACTCTGGGGTCTATATTAAATCCGCCAATCTTTAGGAAAGATGATTTTTTAATAACCGCAAAATTTACAACCTTGTTAATTATAGTGAATTTCACACTATCCTTTTTTAAATCCGATGTATTATAATCAGGCTCCCCTATAAATTTTCCTGTTTCAAAATCTTTATAGTGATAATGCATTAAAATAACATCTGGTGCATTCTCTTTATTAATCCATTTGTGCGCAACTGTTGTAAAGTTGTTTAGAAGGTCATCATCAGCATCATGAAAATGTAACCAATCACTTTTTGCTATTTGTGCCAAAGTATTTTTACCTGAAGAACACCCGACATTTACTGAACCTTGAATTACAGTTGCACCAAATTGTTTAGCTATTTCTGAAGTGTTGTCAGTGCTGTAATCATCATACACCAGTATTTCATTAAATGAAATAGCCTGCTCTTTTGCTGAACTTAATAACACCGGTAAATATTTTTGGGCATTATATGCGGGTATGCAAAGTGCCAGCGTAGACATACAGATTTTTTTTCATTTTTGAGCTTTAGCTTAAATGTATTTTTATCCTTAATTGCTCAATGGATGAATGGTTAGCTTATTTAATATTAATACCTCTTTGGTAATTGCCGTTCAATCTTGTTTTTAGAGTATACATAGTAGCCATATCATTTAAACATATCCTGGGCATGAGGATTTTTGAAGCTTTAGAATTTAATTCACCAGGTACGGTTGTAAATGCAAGATTAACTCCACAATTTTTCATAACCTGTTCCAGGTCATCAATGCTTCCGATATCTGCTTTACTCCCATATGGATATGCAAAATATTTTGAATCAATTCCGGTATTAATAAAAATTTCGTTTTTACAATGTTTAATTTGCATCATTTTTTCTTCGCTTGTTAAGTTTTTAAAACGTGGGTGGGATTTAGTATGAATACCTATCTCACATAATCCTGAGTCTATCATTTCATTAATTTGTTTCCACCCTAACATTTTAGGAATTATGTTGCTATCGGATAGAGGAATATAATTTAATAGTTTTTTCTCGAAGTAATCGTTGTCATTATCAATATTGTTGAGCATGAAGTCCCGTGACAACTCAAAAATTTTATTCTTTGAATTTGCCTTATACAACTCTTTTGTTATAGAATAATTATATTTTTCGAAGGTAACCGGAATCTCATTTTTGATAATATATTCCAACATGTACCACCATAGAAAAGGAAGTTTATTGCTAATATAATCACTGGTAATAAAAATACTAAAGCAAACATTGTGCTTTTTGAAAATTTTAAAAGCACAAGTATAGTTATCGTAATACCCATCATCAAAACTTATGTGGGCGATGGGATTGGGGGAGCGTGTTATTTTGTCAAGATTATAATTTAGCTCTTTTAAGGGTACAAATTTTACCTGCAACTTTTTTAAATTAATAATCATCTCTTCCAGCCTGGAAGCAGAAATTTCAATAAAATTATTGAATGCTGAACCCTGTTCTTCCACAGATAGTGTCCTATGTAAAGTAATGATGATACCATTATTTGATTTGCTTTTTCTTAAAAAAGTATTAAAAAAAATATTTGAGGGTATATTATTTAAAAAATAAAAAACCCTCTTCTTAAAATAGTTCTTTAGATTTCTAACAGTATGAAAAAACTTAATCAATATGAATATTTAAAAGTAATGGCATGAGGTATTGCTGATTTCAAGGAGGTATAATATTCAGCAGGAACGTAACTAACCGTTCAATTTAATGGAAAATACCAGTAACAATATCTCTAAATCCAAATCCGGTTATATTAAACAATTCCTTTGTCTTACTTAAATTATGTGTTCTAATAAAATATTTTAAAATATTTACAAGAAATCTTCTATTATTTTTTTTGTGTAGCCATTTTAATTCTTTTTTGTTTACGGGTAAGTCTAATTCATTTAAGGCATCGCGTTGATAACAATAATTATTATGCAAATAACTAAAATGATTATTAACTTCCTGACCTTCATGACGGCGATAAAATCCAACCTCTGAGGGCATCATTATAATATCGGTTTTACAGGAGGCTTTTAAATTAAAATACATATCGTTAGCCGGGCCATATTTTTCAGGATAGCCATGAATCTTTTTAAAAAATTCTCTCCTGATAATCGTGCCACCTGGCCCTGTCATTAAAAAAGGAGTTTTTAAGAGATGCATTTTTAAGGCTTTCTCCGATTCTAATTTATATACTTCTTTTTCACCTAAAGTATTGTACATACCAAAATTTGAATTCGGATACGTAAGGATAGCATCTACACAGTTTTCTATACCATCCTTGAAAATAGTATCATCTGAATCAAGATACATTATAAATTCGCCATTGGCATAGCAGGCAGCCTTATTACGATTTGGATAATCGCCTAAATTTTTATCATTTACATATACTTTGATCCGGTTATCTTTTTGTTCATAAGACCTTGCAATTGACACTGTATTATCCATTGAACAGTCATCTACAATAATTAATTCAAAGTTTGTATAAGTTGATGCCAGCACACTTTCAATAGCTTCAACAATAAAACCTTGCCTGTTATAGGCTGTCATTAAAACACTTACTAAAGGCTCATTGCTCATAGCTGCTTATTTTGTTTAAAATTTTTGTAACATGTTCTCCAGGTATATTCTGCATTCCCTGTGGCACAGATGAGCAAAAAAACTTATAAGCTTTATCCAGTGATTTTTGTTTTCCAATAAAATAAGATAATCTAAAGGTAAGAACTGAAAATGTATCAGCTAAATGTCGCACTGCATTATGCATAATCCATTTAATCTTTTTTAATAAAGGGATATGAGGACGTTTTACCAACGTAAAAACATTTTGTGCATATGACTTTATATTAAAGGGAACGTATGGTAAAACTTTAAAATGATTCCATATTGTATAATTGAAAATAAACTGCATCTTAAAAACATAATTAAAACTTTCGTGATGATAATGATAAACTACTAATGAAGAATCACGAATTATTTTCCATCCACGGCTTAAGGCTTCATAAGCCCATAAAATATCTTCAGCAAAATCAGTTTCTCTGAACCGAAGAATTTGCAATGCTGATTTTCTATACATTGAGTTAACATCATCCCACCGCGAATTCTCTAATTTTTGTTTGACTGAAAGGCTTTGAAAACTATTGTCTTTAAATTGCCTTACTTCAGGAATGGGTTTTGAAAAACGCTTAAACCATATTGCAGGATTTTTATCTTTATCACTTGGGATTCCCTGTATCCCGGTTACTGATTGAACTTCTTCATCTTTAAAATGAGCCGACATTCT
>JBBSDT010000186.1:0-6673 GCA_038240405.1 Ignavibacteria bacterium | reverse complement strand
GGATAATGATGCTGTAAGCCCTACCACAGGGACAACATTACAGGCGTGGATATATCCTTTCTCGACTATTGACGTTACAATCATTCATAAAGGTCCTGCGGCCGGCGGCGCTGGTACAAATTACAGCCTTAATATAATTAACGGAAAGCTGGCGGCAAAAATTAATGGTACTATATTTGACTCCCAAGATTCCATACCAACTAATCAGTGGAGTCATGTGGCATTTACTTATAATTATAATGGTGCGTTTAGAATTTACGCTTTTTATATGAATGGCAGAATAGTAAGAAATGCTTTTAATTTTGGAGGCGCTAATATTATCGATGGACCGGATTCTTTATACATCGGTGGAACAAATCTTTTACCTAACTTTTACGGATATCTTGATGAAGTAAGGATAAGCAAGTATGCAAAAAGTCAGCCGGATATACTTGATTCAATGTATGTATCAGGAGAAAGCGGACTTAATACCCCGGGCCTGACTGTTGCCTATAATTTTGACGGTTATACTTATTGCAGTTCAGTAATTGGACCGTTTTTATTTTTTCGAAATTCTCCATACTTTACATTTCCCATAACTACTTTTCATTATCCTGTATCTCCTCTGGACAAAGGTTATTCGCTGAATTTTCAAAGCGGTTTTTATATGAAAACTTCAGGGAACAGAATTCCCGAAACAGGTTTTACAGGTCCCATGAGAGATGATTCGCTGAATATACCTCTGGATGAAAATGTTTCGGACATAAATGTTTTCGTCGCTCTTAATCATGATAATATTTCCGAATTACAGATTAGTCTTAAAGGACCTAATGGAAATACAGTTCAGCTTATGAATTCCAACACTCTTATTCCCGGAGCATATGATTTGACGACCGTGTTTGATGACCAGGCAGGCAGCGCACTTGTTAATAACACATATACATCTTTTTCTAATACAGTAAAGCCGCTTAATAATCTGAATGCCGGATTCGCAGGAACTAACACCAAAGGGATATGGAGGTTAGTAATAAATCATAATTCAGGAACTTCAACGGGAAAACTTTATGCCTGGGGAATAAGATTTAATAACAAAACCTCTCTTCCCAAAGTGCTGACATGTACTGCTTTAATTCAGGGATTTTATAATTCATCCTCAAATACTATGGTTCGGGATACTGTTCGTGCTTACATAAGAAATACATTTGCTCCTTACAGCATTATAGACTCTTCCAAAGCCTATATGCAATCTGATGGTTCGGGGGCATTTACTTTTAACAGTTCAAATATCATTAAAGGAACGTTTTATTATTTGCAGCTTAGTCATAGAAATTCAATTGAAACATGGAGCACGAGTTTTGGCGCGAGCTTTGATGCATTTACCTCACAAAGTACATATGATTTTACTACAGACAGCTCGCAGGCTTTTGGGAACAATCAGATCCAGGTAGATAATTCTCCTGTAAAATTCGCTATATACAGCGGAGACGTCAATCAGGATGGTAATGTTGACCTGACTGACATTACATCCGTATTTAATGACGCAAGCAATTTTGTTTCAGGTTATGTAGTGACAGATGTAACCGGTGATAATAATGTTGACTTATCGGATATTCTTGTTACATATAATAATTCGAATAATTTTGTCAGCAAAATAACACCGTAAATAAATTGTAAATTATAAATTATAAATGTTAAATGAGTAATTCTGTCTTTTGTAATCACTCAATTTAACATTTATAATTTAACATTTATAATTTTTTCCATCAGCCATATTTTATTTATGACGTTATTTTCTTTAGATAAATTTTTGTAAAGCAGGCCCAGTTCGTTTTTATCTTTTTTATTTACATGAAGTATGATCTTGTTAAGGTATTTATGAAAATTCGAATACCCTGATTTACGCAAGGAAGGAATCAATTTATTATTCGTCAAAAAATGCCTGAAGCTTTCAATGGATGAAATTAAGGAATCTTCCAGGCAGGTCTCATACAAAATCTGCATGTGAAGAACTTTTGAATTCAGCTTCATATACAGCTCATCGAACCTCACCTTAGAATTCAAAACAAGTGAAGATTCATAGTTGCCGGTACAAAACTCATATTGCGCGAGGTTGCTGTAGAAATAATTATCCCGGTATTTCTTATTCAGTTCCGGCTTGTATTTATAAATAAAGTTTTTAATCCAGGAATATTCTTTCAATGCTAATCCGCAGGAAATAACATTTTTATAAAATATAGGGGACATGAATCCATCGTTCATCAGGTAGGTTTTTGCAGTCAGCTCCTCGCGGTAAATATCGAAACGTTCCTTCTCAAAGCGGGCATTTCCGGAAGTAATTTTCTTTTGGCAGTAGTTATTAAGATTGACATAAGCTCCGGTAATGTCATATATATTAAATATATTCCTGTTAGCTTTGAGAATTTCCTTTACTTTATAAAAATGATGTTCATCACCGTCTATCAGCATTTTTATAATGTAATAATACATTTGGATTACCGGAAGTTCTTTGTAATCATCAGCATTAATTTTCTGAAACATACTCCTGAAGCTCTCAGTCTCGAAGTCTTTATTGTAAACCGTGTGAAGATTCAGGGTGTTGAGATAGAGAATCATTGATTTAAGAATATAAAAATTGGAAAGATATTTGAAAACATTTTCAAAGTTAGTTTCCTCAATAAATTTTTCGAATAGCGCATAGTGTGATTCGAAAAGATAATAGGTCTTGTAGTTCTCCATATTGTATTTATAAAAAAAATATACTTCAGCCTCAAGATCAAGCTTTTCAAAATATTTAAATGCATTGTCAACATTCTTATTAAGAAGCTTGTATTGTTTTCTTTCATGAAGCTCATGCTGAAGCCGGATGAAAAATTCAAGCCTGTCCTTTTCAAGACCACTGTGTGCAATATATCTTTCAGCAAGTTCGCTTAAATAATGCATCAAAACCCTGAAGGTAGCATCTTTGTATTTTTTTCCGGGAAATAATTTTTGAAATATTACTTCTTTGGAAGGCAATTTATTTTCATAATCAGGATGAAATCCGGATATGACTTCATATAAGCGGATTACTGCTTTTCTTTTATTAAAAAAAGGGGAATTGAGAAAATCGCTGAATTGCTTCAGGTCTTTAGAAGAAAAAGTCTTTAGCAGTTCTATTATGTTATTAGTATGCATGTGATTCCCCTGTGTAACCAGTCTTAGAAAATAATTTACCGGACATCAAATCGTTGCTATTATTAAATAGACCTCAGTACCGCCATTTTAACAGCTATCTTAAAAACAAAATAGGTTTTTAAAGTAATCAAAGCAACAAATTTTAAACAAGTTTAAAATATTGCTTTTTAAATATGCAGTAATATAAGTAAACACAACTTCAAGAATCTTAAAATTATAGATTTACTGCAAATCAGGGAGCTAAATAATATTTAGCTCCTTTTTTATGAGTAATAAATTAAATAAATTGTATACGGATTAAATCAATAAATTCTCAACTTAAAATCACCTGCCATGAAGACATTTATTTTTTTTAAATCCCCAAAAACAGCTTTATTCTTAGTTTTATTTATCTTTATCACTTCAAATTTAAATTCTCAGATTTCGCAATGGACTTCAAAAGGAAACGGCGGCGGAGGAGCGCTGTTTTCCCCAAGCTTTAGTCCAAACAATGCAAATGAAATTTATATGGGATGTGATATGAGCGAATTATTTCACACTACTGATTTAGGTTTATCGTGGGGTGAAATTGATTTCAGAAAAATGCAGGGCAATAACGGTGCGAATGTTCAGTTTACAAATTCATCCGGTGTAATATACTGCACAAATTTTACAAATGACCTGATGACACCATTCAAGAGTACTGATGGCGGTGTAACATGGGCTGCACTTGCATCAGATCCTACATTCGGAGGAGCATTCAGTTTCTTCAGTGACATTAACAATTCAAATAATCTTATTCTTTCAGATTACACAAATCTTTATTTTTCTTCAAACGGGGGAGTTTCTTTTACACAAAAATTCAGTAAGTCAAGCGGTTGCTATATTGCGGGAGTCTTCTTTGACGGAACCAATATTTATGCAGGACTGGATACCGGAGTTCTTGTATCAACAAATTCCGGACTAAGCTTTGCTATGTCTAATACCGGAGGTATTCCATCAACCGAAGCAATCGTATCTTTTGCAGCAGCCAAGCAGGGAGGTACGGTGAGGTTTTTCTCTGTGACGCTTGGAAGCGGAGATGTCTATCCCGGCGTGACAGGTGCAGACCATTACAATTATAAAAATCTTTATTCGATTGATTGGGGACAACCTAACTGGAGCTTAAAAACAAGCGGGATAAATATTAATGATCATCCGTTTTTTATTTCAATGTCCAAAACTAATATTAGTACCGCCTATACAGGAGGTGGCAGTAATGCCGGCTCCCCGACAGTTTATAAAACAACTAACGGTGGAAATAATTGGACCAGTGTTTTTTTAACAATCAACAATCAGAATATATTTACAGGCTGGAGCGGGCAGGGAGGTGACAGAGCCTGGTCATATGGAGAATATGCGCTTGGATTTGAATGTTCTCCCGCAGATGCAAACAAAGTTATAATTACGGATTTAGGCTTTCCGCATCTCACTACTGACGGCGGAATTACCTGGAAACAGGATTACTTAAATGTCAATGATCAGAATCCAATGAATGTTCCTACTCCGCTTGGAAAAAATTACAGGGGCATTGGAATGGAGAATACCAGCTGCTGGTGGCTTTCCTGGGCTGATGCACAAAATATAACCGCAGGTTACTCTGATATTAAGGGAACCCGTTCGACTGATGGCGGAAATTACTGGTCGTTTAATTATACCGGTGATAATTTTAATTCTATGTATCAGTGTGTGAAGCATCCTGTGTCAGGAAATTTATACGCAGGAGTTTCCTCTGTTCATGACATGTATCAAAGCACATACCTGACTGATACACGAATAAATTCAGGTTCGGGGCAGGTTCTTTTTTCAACAAATAAAGGAGCAGCCTGGCAAATATTGCATGACTTTTCTCACCCGGTAATAGGGGTTGCACTTGATCCCAATAATACAAACAGGTTGTATGCAAGCGTCATTCACAGTACTCTTGGCGGAATTTATGTATCAAGCAATATTCAGAACGGCTCTTTATCAACCTGGGCAAAATTAACAAATCCCCCGCGAACAGAAGGACATCCTTTTAATATAAAAGTATTAAATGACGGGACTTTATTATGCTCCTACTCGGGCAGAAGAACTACTTCTTTTACTGCAAGCTCCGGAATTTTTATAAGCACTAACTCAGGAACTTCATGGATAGACAGATCTTCTTCAGGTATGCTTTACTGGACAAAGGATGTAGTAGTTGACCCGTACGACATTAATCAGAATACATGGTATGGATGTGTTTACAGCGGCTGGGGCGGTCCTCCGAACGGTTTGGGTGGTTTATACAGGACAACTAACAGAGGTCTTAACTGGGCAAAAATTAACAGCCTGGACAGAGTAGGCTCCTGCACAATCAGTCCGGTCAATGCGAATGAAATGTATATGTCAACTGAAGTAAATGGTTTATGGTATAGCAATAATATAACAAACACCACACCGACATTCACGCAGGTACAAAGTTATGACTTCCGACATCCGGAAAGAATTTTCTATAATCCGTTCAATACAAATGAAGTGTGGATAACCAGCTTCGGGAATGGAATAAAAGTTGGATACACATCTCCTCCTGCTATATCTTTAAATATAACAATAGGAATAGAAGGATTTTGGAATGGCACATCGCAGGTTCAGGATACTGTAAAAATATATTTAAGAAACGGTTCTGCTCCTTATAATTCAATTGATTCATCAGCTGCTTTTTTAAACACGGCAGGAAATGGTATTGCTAATTTTACACACGCAGCAAACGGAAATTATTACATTCAGGTTAAACATAGAAATGGACTGGAAACGTGGAGCTCAGTTCCGGTTATGTTTTCTGCAGGGTCTACGACAAATTATAATTTTACCACGGCACAGGTTCAGGCATATGGCAATAATATGATATTAAAATCGGCAAGATGGTGCTTTTACAGCGGCGATGTTAATCATGACGGTACTATTGATTTATCCGATATAATTTTAATTTTCAATGATGCGGGCATTTTTGCTTCAGGTTACCTTGCAACTGATTTAAACGGAGATAATACTGTTGATCTGTCTGACATAATAATTGCTTATAATAATTCAAACAATTTTGTGAGCAAAATAACACCGTAAAACAAATTTCAAATTATAAATTTCAAATTATAAATGTTCGATTGCTAATTATCGGATCACTGACGTACTAAAATATTTTATTTCATTAATAAAACATTAATTACAAAAAAAATTAAACAAAATATGTCTAAACAAAAAACGACCCGCCTGTGAAATAATGGCGTTAAGAATTTTAGTTTGAAAGCGTTAAGAAAAATTTTATTAGTTAAAAATGAATAGTGAATTTACCGTACCATTAAAATTTTTTAGCTTTCAAACTAAAATTTAGCCATTATTTCACCAGCGGGCGATTTTTCTTTGCCAAGCTTTCTTTTCATCGTTGAAAAGAAAGGTACTGTGTTAATAATCAAGTATAAACAACATACGCGTATGTTGTTTTAAGAGCAAAATGCGTTTTTATAATTTGGATTGTACTCTT
>JBBSDT010000185.1:0-6754 GCA_038240405.1 Ignavibacteria bacterium | reverse complement strand
GGTCTGAATGATGCATTTGTGGAAATTGCAAAAAATGTAACTCCAACTGTCGCGTATATTGAAGTTACTACCGGCGATCCCGAAAAAAGTCAGTCACAGGATATGGATAAATTTCAATTACCCTTTAACTTACCTCCGGATTTTAAAATGCCCGAAGAAGGTCCAGGCAGAGGCAGTGGTTCCGGTATCATAATTAGTGAAGACGGCTATATTTTAACCAATAATCATGTCGTAAAAAATGCTTCTGAAAATGGCATTAAAGTTATTTTGACCGATAAAAGAGAATTCACCGCAAAACTAATCGGGGTTGATCCAAATACAGATGTGGCTGTTATTAAAATTGAAGCAAATAACTTGCCTGTTGCAACTATTGGAAATTCTGATGAAGTATTGGTTGGTCAATGGGTAGTTGCCATTGGCAATCCCCTTGGCTTAAATAGTACTGTTACAGCCGGTATAGTTTCCGCTCTTGGAAGAAATATACAGCTGGGTGGTGACAGTTATGCAATTAATAATTTTATTCAAACTGATGCTGCTATTAATCCAGGTAACAGCGGTGGTGCTTTAGTAGATATCAACGGAAACCTGGTTGGAATTAATACTGCAATAAAGACTACAAATGGGTATTACCAGGGTTATGGATTTGCCATTCCAATTAATCTGGCAAAAAATGTTGCTTCGGAGTTAATGAAAAATGGAAAGGTTTCCAGAGGGTATATCGGTGTAACCATCAAGGATGTTGATATTAAAGAAGCTAAGGGTTTTGGGCTGGATAAGGCAAAAGGAGTATTAGTCCAGGATGTTTTAGCAGGCGGAGCGGGTGAAGATGCAGGCTTAAAAACCGGAGACATTATTTTCACAGTTGACGGAAAAGAAGTAAATGCAGCTAATGAGCTTCAGACTATCATTGGTTCCCATCATCCGGGGGATGAAGTAAATCTGAAAGTTTACAGGGAAGGAAAGACAATCGATAAAGTTGTTATACTTAAGCCTAAAGACGAGAAAACAGCGCAGAATACCCAAAATGCTTCCCCAAAAGAAAGCACTTCAGATCCTGCTGCAAAGAGTTTTGAGTCAATTGGTATCAGTATTGCCTCTTTATCAGGTACTATGAAAGAAAAATTTAATGTTGAAAACGGTGTTTATATTACCAATGTGAAAAGATTCTCGGAAGGTTTTGACAGAGGATTAAGCGAAGGGTTAGTGATAGTGGAAGCCGACAAAGAGAAAGTGGAGAGTGTTGATCAATTTAGTTCAATAATGAGTCATAAAAATCAGGGAGACGTTGTTATATTGAAGGTGAAAAATCAGCAAGGAACGGTCAGGTTAGTAGCTGTAGAAATCCATTAATATATTTTAGGTATTCAGGGATTTTGCTCCCTGAATACCTAATTAAAAAATATTTATAATTAATTATTGCTTTTTAAATTCATTTTCTCTATTTTTACGTAGGTTATATGGATAAAATATATATCAAAATATTTATTGTAATAGTAATTTTTAGTATTAGCATTAATATTAATGCTAATACTAAAAATCACTTCTCAAACAATTTGGAAGGACTTGTAACAACAAAAGTTGCAAATCTGTCTGATGATTATAAATTATATCAGAACTTTCCAAATCCATTTAATCCAGCAACCATACTAAGTTATAAAATCAATCAAAGCGGATTCGTAACATTAAAAGTCTATAATTTGGTTGGACAGGTAGTCAGTACACTTGTTAATGAATATCAGGAAACTGGTATATATAGCCGTCAGTTTGATGCTTCACAATTATCAGCCGGCATTTATCTATATAAATTACAGGTTAATGGATTTACCTCTGTCAAACGGATGACGCTCATTAAGTAAACTTACTCAACTTAGCTTAGATTAATATCTTTTAGATGAAAACAATTCACATTGTTCTATTCGTTTTTTTATCCTTTCTATTTTATACCAATAGCTTTTCTCAAGGAGAAATAATTGATGATTTTTCAAAGAAAACTCTTCCGGATTGGTTTTCCGGCGGAGTTGAACTAAAGTATTCTCACCCGGAAGATAATAAGGAGAATGGTTACGCAGAAATATTTTCAAAGGAAGAAATAAAATCTAACAATTATATTGGAAAGATTTTATTAAAGAGAGCCCATCTTTTTACGGCGGGCAATTTTGTAAATGTAATGCTTAAAGGTGTCGAAAATGATGTGAACGTTAAGATTCAGCTGCTTTATGATATTGATAACAATAATACCTATAACGAAGACCAGGATTTAATGCTTGCTTCGAAGTCTGTATCTTTGAATTTTAACGGATGGAAAGAAATTAAGTTTAAACTGGATCAGGAAAATTTTAAAATAACCTCTAATTTTCAGGATAACTTTGAAGTTACGGAAGAAAATGTCTATGCAATTCAACTGGAATTTGAATCAGGTAAGAATTACAAAAATTCGAAATTTGAATCCGGAATAGCTTTGGTCTCAGAGATCCCTAACAAAGAATTTATTACCGAAAAAGATTCAGGCCCCCCAACGAATTCACACAATGAATCCTATTTTAAAGTAAAAAATTATCCAAACCCTTTCAATCCCACTACTACCATAAGTTATATTCTTCCACAATCTACTAGTGTCACATTAACTGTTTATGATAGATTAGGGCGCCAGGTTGTTGTGCTTGTTGATCAGAGTCAGGATGCCGGAGAACATTCCGTTGAATTTAACGCCAGTGAATATCCAAGTGGTATCTACTTTTATAGAATTAAAACTCCAGAGAAAACAGAAGTCAGAAAGATGTTATTTACTAAATAATCTCTTTCCAATCCTCACAATTAAAACAAAATAAAAAATAATTTTCATATAGTTCTTCCCGCCCATCAAATTCACGCACTTATTTTATTATAGCAATTCCTGCTGGAAACGAACCCATTTCAAGTCTGTTGGGAAGTAATGTGAAATCAGAAACCTGAATCATTCTTGATACTCCAATCCTTTTGTTTCCTACCTGAGGGTGATGTCCGCCATCTCCTGCCTGTGTTTCACAACTTATAATTGCATATTTACCGTCCGAAGTAAAATCAACTCCGTGCGGCTGAACTCCTACATCTGTAATTGTGGTTTGAACAGACAAAGTCGAAGTATTAATAACTGATACCGAATTCGAAACTCTGTTACAGACAAACAAGTATCTGCCGTCATTTGTAAACTGCATCAATCGAGGATCCATTCCTACAGGAATGGAATTAATTTGAGCAAGATCTGAAGATCTGTAAACCCTTATTTGGTTTGCTGAAGTGCAGGATACAAAAATCAAGCTGTTATCCGGGGACAGCACTAATTGATAAGGTCTAAAATTAGAGGTACCATCTCCGCTGGGAGGAACAGAGGGATCAAGAGGTCCTTTTATTAAGCTGTCAGTAGTGGTGAAATAATTTGTATTAATTTTAAACATATACTCCCCTACCTGGGATGTTGAATATAAATACTGACCATTATTGGATAAAGCCATACCATGAATTCCCGGCATTTTCAGATCGGTCAAAGTACTTATGACAGTCATATTGTTGGCATCAAATTTTGTTATTCCGCATCGTAAATGATCCGAGCTGAAATTTGTCACATAGCCGGTTGATCCGTCAGCCGAGATGACTATATGTGCCGGACTTTGCCCGGCCTGCATGCTTATCCCTACCTGTGAATATGTGTTAGCATCAAATTTTTGTACATAACCGGCGCCTATCAGACTAACATAAAAATATCTATTGTCGGGGCTCAGTGTAATATAATGTGGAGTGTTGAGAGTATTGCCGATGCCGCCTACAGGTATAAGACGGGTTACTAATTTGTCCTTCGTTTCCACCACTGCAACCAAATCGGCAGCCTGGTTTGTAATAAATCCTTTTTCTGAGTTTGGTATGCTTGTAAAAGCAATCTGACCGTCCTTACTCTTTGCGCCGTTATTAATCCAATTCATAATTACGTGGATTCGAGCCGTATCGATTTTGTGAACCTCCGGCAAAGTAATTGTAATTACAGGAGCATAGTTCGTATCAGCGTTCAAAACAGCAATCATATGAGACCAAAAGCCATTGTAAGGAATAATCATCGTACCGTTGTTAGATCCATTCATAGCTTTTTGCCAATCCACCAAATTCATTCCATTGGTATTACCATCGGCATGACACGACGGTGTATTGCAGGTTATGTTACCAGTAGTATAGGGTGTGTTAAACACAGCTTCAACTTCAGGTGGAAATTGAGTAACGTTATTGGGTGTGTTAACGAAATCTTGTTTACAGGATTCAAAATAAATAAGGCTTATATTTAAACTCCCTATTATAAATATTAAGTAAAATAGGGATCTTATTCTCTTTATCATTTTAATGGTTGTTATTTTTTACAAAGTTTTTATATCTTTTTCTAAACTGGTTTTTTAAAAAAATACTTTAAGCTGAGCTTAAACAAATAACATGTAGAATAGTGCCGTTGTAAAACCGGATATTAAATTAGTTTTAATACGGTATAACTTTAAAATCCTTATTAAAAATCCATGACAGGAACTGTCCAAGGAATTGTTATTATACAAGTTTATATTGTAAAATATACCTTTGCTTTATAACATTCAATAGATTCTATTAACTTACTTAAAATTAGGGTTAGTGTTTAGTATATTAACATAGTATGATAAAAAATAAAAACATTAACAAGAAAATCGGATTGATTGGATTTCCAATGGACCTGGGTGCAGACCGAAGAGGGGTTGATATGGGACCATCTGCTATCAGGTATGCAAACCTTGAAGAGAAACTTGAGAAATTGGGTTACATTGTAACTGATTTCGGAGACATAGACATTCAGATTTCTGAAACTCAAAAAATTACTAATTCGAAGCTCAAATACTTACCGGAAATTACCAAAACTTCAAAACTTCTTGCCCGGAAAGTTGAAACTCTTTTGACTAAAGATTATTTTCCTCTTATACTCGGAGGTGATCATTCTACAGCAATTGGAACTGTTGCCGGGATTTCAGGTTTTTGCAATAAAAAAAAATCTACATTAGGGATAATCTGGATTGATGCTCACGCTGATATGAACACAGAAATTACTACGCCATCAGGAAATATTCACGGAATGCCACTTGCGATAGCCTTAGGATTAGGAGATAAACGCCTTACACATATTAATAGTTTTTCACCGAAAGTGAAGGTGGAGAATGTTGTTTTGATTGGAGTCAGGGATGTTGATATTTTCGAAGCGCAAACTATCAAAGAAAACAAATTGAACGTTTACACCATGACGGAAGTTGATAAAATGGGAATACACAGAATAATTTTAAAGGTGTTAAATGACTTTAAAAGCAGGGTGGATCATATTCATATTAGTTTTGATATGGATGGAATAGACCCGGATTTTGCCGAAGGAGTCGGAACTCCGGTTCCCGGCGGACTGACATACAGAGAATCTCAATTATTAATGGAAATGGTTGCAGATTGTGGGTGTATGAATTCTTTAGAAATTCTTGAAGTAAATCCAATTCTGGATGTAAAAAATAAAACTGCATTTCTTGCTACTGAACTTATAATTTCTGCGCTTGGTAAAACAACTTTGCATTATTAATATTATGGGTAGGATTTAAGTTAAGTAAGACCGCATTAGATGTATAATTCGAACTAATAATATATTTCCCACTTTAGTATATTTTACTCAATCACCAGTATATTTTACTCAATCACCAGTAAAATTTACTCAACCACCAGTATATTTTACTCACGCTTCAGCATATTTTACTATATTACAAGCAAATTTGCTTAAATAATTTAATTAATTTTATTCAGGGAGTTGATCCTGGATGGATAGCAGTTAAAAGATATTTATATTTGTCAGCTAATTTGTTTTATTAATTTCTCGAGTTTCGTCTGTGCTTCAAAGTGTTTTTTTCTTTCATTTTCAACTACTTCTACAGAAGCTTTTTGAAGAAACCTTTCGTTTGTTAATTTTTTATTTAAAACGTCCAGGTAATTTGTTAAATTCACAATTTCTTTTTTAGCCAGATCAGTTTGCTTTTCAACGTCCAGGCTCGTATCCATACTCAAATATATTTCAATATCACTCAAAACACTATGTGCAAACTCCCCTTCTCTAATTTTATCAATCATTTCTAAAGCCTCTAAGTTGCACAGTTCTATGATATAATTCTTAAAATTGTTAATTAAAATTCCGCTATTCTTCGATGCAACAATATAAGCATTCATTTTTGCATGAGGGTGAATGCTATTTTTTATTCTTAAGTTCCTGATTGTAGTAACAATCTCTTTTAAATTAGTAATATTTTCTTCTATCATTTCATTTATCATATCTCCGTCTGCCTTTACGAGCTGTTCAAAGGAAATGCTTTTATCATTTCTGTCATCACTTAAATTATGCCAGAGTTCCTCAGTCACATGCGGGATTACAGGATGTAAAATCATCAGGATATTTTCAAAATGGTTAATAGCATTATTGATAATTTGTTTTGAGTAATGTGGCTCTTTCTTGATTCTTAATTTTAACAATTCTATATACCAGTCACAAAAGTCACTCCACACAAAGTTATAAATTTCTTTAGTATAATCATTTATCCTGTATTCATTTAAATATTTATCAATATTCGCCAAAGTCGAATTAAACCGGCTTTCAATCCAGGACTCAACTATATCCTTATCTTTTTCAGGATACTTTTCAGCTCCCTCTTCTAATTTGTCTTTTGTCATCAGTAAGAATCTTCCTGCATTC
>JBBSDT010000184.1:0-6792 GCA_038240405.1 Ignavibacteria bacterium | reverse complement strand
AGTTGTTCTTAAATTATTAATTTCTGAGAATTTTACTTTCTTCTTTCCGCATGGTGGAATATTGATTGGATCCTTCACTTCACTACGCTTCACTACGTTTGTTCAGGATGACAAAGGCAAAGTTTCGCTCCATGGGCTAAAGACGTTCAGGATGACAAAATCGCGATTTCAAAATGTTCGCTCCGCCCGCCTTGCCGTTTTTTAAGGGGAAGATGGAAAATGTGAGATGGGCGAGGCAGGCTCATTCATGATGACAAAATCGCTTTTTTTAATGTTTAGCAAACTAATTTCGCTTTTTTCGACTATTTTAAAAAAACGGGTTTAAAGATTTAACTTTAATGTTTTTAATGTATTTCAAAGTTAAATTAAAACAAAGTTATGGACTTTAATTGTATTTGTCAAAGGATATTTTTCTTTGATTATGAAAGCGAAAAATAATGAAGATTGTCGCAAGGCTTGTGTGAAGCCAGTTTGCAAAGAATATAAGTTAGTGATTTTTGCCAGATTTAACCTCACCCCCAATCCCTCTCCGAAAAAAGGAGAGGGGAGTTTTTGGGATTTTAGTTTATTTGTAAAGCTTGATAGCAAAATATGGACAGATTAAAGAGAGAGAGATTGCTTCGTCATGCGGAAGAGCACCCTTTTGCAGCAGAGATCCCATATTTAATTTGAAATTTAAAATTTTATTGTCTTGAGAAGCTATATTTATGATTATATTTTTGTAAACTTTTAGTTAATAACGTAAATGAGCATAGTAAAGGAAATTTACGACGTAACGAAGGATCTTGCCGGAAATAAGGTTGCTTTGAATAAAATCAAGAGGGCATTGCTGACTGAAGTTAAATTAAATAACAAGTTTCTTGAGGATATTTCATATAAAGAAAAGCGGTTAAGCGATGAAAGATTGGTTCAGATAGTAACTAATCTTGAAGTTATGGAAATGAAGGCTGCTATTACCTGCGGACTGCCCTTTGAATTGATGTCCTCAAAAAAAGTTTCGAAAGAAATGCTTGATGGATTTGATCCGATCAGAGCGCTTGATAATGACCTGGAAACAATACTGGAAAAAATTTATCTGAAAATTGCATATTTAAAAAAGGACTACAGTTCCGAGCATATAAATCTATATATAAGAGTAAGAAACATATTTAATTATAATCAGCTGCTTCAGATAATGCTTTCAAAATAAGGAGTAGTGTGTATTGAGTATTGAGTATTGGGTATTGGGTATTGAGTATTGAGTATTGAGTATTGAGTATTGAGTATTGAGTATTGAGTATTGGGTATTGGGTATTGTGTATTGAGTATTGAAGAGAAAATAGTTTAAATTATCTTATGAAATAGTTTTAAACAAAATTATATTATATGAAAGTAGAAAGCTCTTATTACATCAATAAGTTAACAGAGCACATAGAAATAAATAAAGGAATTATATAAATTGCATTTATTCGATACTCATTACCCATTACCCATTACTCAATACTCAATACTCAATACTCAATACCCAATTCCCAATACTAACTAATTGAAAACTAATATCCTTTTCATATGGAATTTAGACAATAAGCTAAAAAGCTATTACAAAAAACATTTCGAAAATGATGATAGAATAAATCTGATCTTCCCTAAGGATCTCTCTGAGAAAAATCTCATTAGATATTCCAAAAATGCAAAAGTAATTATCGGCTGGAGACCGACCAAAAAACTTCTGCAGTCAGCAGAGAATCTCAAGCTTTTTATTAATCCCGGAACCGGGATAAAGCACCTTATAGAAGACTTCAGGGATTTAAATAAAATCAGAAAGGTTACGCTAGTAAACGGCCATGGTCACGCATATTCAACTGCGCAGCATGCTGTCGCATTGCTTTTGACACTGATGAACAGAATTATTTGTCACCATGACAGAATGATGAAAGGTAACTGGGAAACCAGTGATGATGAGGACATATTAAGCTCTACTGTCATTTTACGAAACAGGAAAATCGGGCTGCTGGGTTATGGCGCAATCAACCGGCATGTGCACAAATTTTTATCGGGTTTTGAAAATGAATTTCATATTCTGAAAAGAAATTGGAAGGATGTTCCTGAATATGAAAATGATAGTGAGAATATATCAAAATATGATGACACCCATCTGAATGAATTTCTTCAGGCGATTGACATTCTTTTTATTGCTGTTCCTCACACAAGTAAAACCGAGAAGATGATTAAGAAGAAACAACTGAAGCTGCTCGGGAAAAATAGTTTACTTGTGAATATTGCAAGAGGAATGATAATAGATGAGGAAAGTTTGTTTAATGCTTTGAAGGAAAAAATAATCGGAGGTGCGGCGCTGGATGTATGGTATAATTACAATCCAAAAAAGGACAGTAAGGGCAGAGAGTTCCCATTTAAATTTCCATTTCATAAGCTTGATAATATAGTAATGTCTCCTCATCGTGCAGCTTCGCCATTTGATAATTTAGGGAGATGGAATGAAGTAGTTGAAAATATCGATAGGGCTGCAAAAGGCAGAACAGATTATTTAAATATTGTAGATTTAAATGAGGAATATTAAATTGATAAAAAAAATTTGCACGAGATTTTAGAAAATATCACTTTTATAATCAGCATAATCAGCTCTTGCATTATTGCATACGGTTCTTTGATTGCAATAGTACAATTTTTATTAAATGAGCTTTCGAGGTTTAATAAAAAATATTCTGTCGGGCAGCTCAGCATTATCAGGTTGAACTTCGGATATTATTTATTGACAGGTCTGGAGTTTTTAATTGCCGCCGATATTATTCATACTATACTTGATCCTACTCTTCAGGACCTTGGAGTGCTGGGCGGAACAGTAATAATAAGAATCGTTCTTACATATTTCCTTAATAGAGAAGTGGAACAGGGAACGGGGATTTAAAATTTTAAATTTTAAACCAAATCCTCAGCAAGAACAAGCAAGAACTAAGGAATTTAGATTGGGGAGACATAGAAATTGGGTTCTATTATATTAGTTGATTCCCATCCCATTTACTGGTATGTTTAATTTGGAATTAGGGGAGACTCAGCGAAAACGAGAAATCATTATAATTAAAATTTATAATTTTAAATTTATAATTTAGTTTAGATTCTTCTCGGTTTGCAGCAAAGACTTCTTAATTATGCTCTCTCTTTCACCGATCTGCTGTCTCCACATTGCATAATATAATCCCATTAATTCAAGAAGTTCATTGTGCTTTCCGGATTCTATTATTTCGCCTCTTTCAAGAACATAAATTATATCGGCATGCATAATAGTAGAAAGCCGGTGTGCTATCATTAGTGTAATATGGTTACCTTCGGAAGAAATTTCCCTGATTATCTTATTTATTCCCTCCTCAGTAATCGAATCTAATGCTGATGTTGCTTCGTCAAATATCATTAAATTAGGTTTCCTCAGCAAAGCTCTTGCTATCGAAAGTCTTTGTTTTTCACCACCCGATACTTTTACCCCTCCTTCTCCTATAACTGTATCAAGACCTTTATCAGCTCTTTCAAGCAATGTCTGGCAAGCCGCCTTGTGAAGGACTTCGTAACATTCTTCATCGGTTGCGTGGGGACTTACGAATAAAAGATTTTCTCTTATGGTTCCTGAAAATAGTTGCGTATCCTGCGATACAAATCCGATCTTTTCCCTTAAGCTGTCGAGGTCAACTTTATCAAAAGGAAAACCATTATATAAAATAGTTCCCTCTAACGGGCGGTAAAGTCCAAGTAAAAGCTTTACCAGAGTTGTTTTGCCTGATCCCGAAGGACCAACAAAGGCAATAGTATTACCTGTACCGGTGCTGAAAGAAATATCGGTCAACGCATTTGTAGAAGAAGACTGGTGTCTGAAACTTATGTTATCGAATTCAAGTGTTTCAATGGTATCAATGTTTATCGGGTTTTCCGGTTTTGCATCAATAGGAATACTCAGAATATCTTTAAACTTACCAAGAGAAACTTCAGCTTCACGATAGATATTAATAATATTTCCCAGCTCCTGTAACGGGCCAAATATATAAAAAGAATAAATAAACAATGTGAAGAATTGTCCTGTGGTTATCTGCTGTGTAAATATAAGATACATCATTAACAGCAAAATGCTTGTACGGAGGAGGTTAACGGTTGTTCCCTGTATAAAGCTCAAGCGCCTTATATATTTAACTTTTTGAAGCTCAAGCTTCAGGATCTTTTCTGTCGTGCTGTTGAGATGTTCAATTTCCTGTTCAGCCAGTCCAAGGCTTTTTACAAGTTCAATATTCCTGAGGGACTCGGTTGTAGAACCTGCAAGTCCTGTAGTTTCGGCAACAATAGTTTTTTGAATATTTTTTATCTTTTTCCCCAGCGTGGAGCTTAGCCATCCTATAATGGGAATGGCGCATAGATAAATCGGCGCTATGATCCAGTGAACAGTCAAGGCATACACTCCTACAAAAATAATACCAACTACAGAAGTAAAAAGAATATTCACTCCGGCTGAAATAAGTTTTTCGGAATCTAATCTTACTTTTTGAAGAATGCCGAGAGTCTGTCCGCTTCTCTGATCTTCAAAGACCGCATATGGAAGCTTCAACGAATGGTTAATACCATCAGCATAAATTTTAGCTCCTAGCCTTTGGGTGATGACATTTATAAAATAATCCTGGAAATTTTTGGCAATACGTGAAATTAACGCAGCTCCGACAGCAAGCATAAGAAGAAAACCTACACCTTTAAAGAATTCGGCAGTAGTATATTCTTTAAATTTAGTTGCATAATCATCTATAACATGTCTGAAAATAGCGGGATCAAGAAGGGAAAAAACCTGATTTACAGCTGCAAGGATTAATGCAAGGATAACAAGAGGCTTGTAAGCTTTTAAATAATTAATTAATAATTTCATAGTTCAAATTACTTTTTCGTATTTAGTAATTCAATTTAATATTTATTGTATTGACGAATAGGATATAACTACATAAAGACTTAACGATATAATTCAAGTTTCCGGCCGGTATTGAAGATTTTTGCAGTTATACTTGTATTGTAAGACTTTTTTAGCTTTTATAATACGAAGACTTTATGGTTTGTTCGGAAAAACATAATAAGAAAGTTGTTAGGAATTTACAAAGATTAAAATTATATTTGTAACAGAAGGCAAAATCATTTTCATCCAATCTTCGCAATAATCTGAAGTGCCGTCCGGGTTCGAAAGAGGTTATCTAATAAAAATTGAAATCATTTTCGAGCTTTCTTTTACAATGCAATAACTATTGAAATAATTTCTTAATTCTTTCTTAAGGGGTAACTTTGAAAAAGTTAATATTCTTTTTAACTGTATTGGCTGTGCTATGCGGGCCTGAAATAAGCATTTCGGAAGTTCCGACATATAAGTTAATAGCAAGGGATTTCAATTTGGAATCCATAAATCACTTCAGGGATGCAATCACTTTTAATATTTATATTCAGCAAACCAATACTCAAACCGCTTTTGAATATGCAGGCGGGCAATATTACATGTATCTTAATCCGGATATAGCAAACGGAGGAACATTGTCATGTACAATTTTAGCAAGCGACCTGCCTCTGAATTTACAGCCACAAAACCCGGCAATTACATCCAATGCCGGATTTCCAATATTAATGAAATTAGATATTAATTCATTTCCGGGAGCCGGAAACGGTTACATTATAAATCCTATGTTACCGGGAACAAGAATTGCCAAAATAAGGCTGATCACTACAGCAGCCGCTGGTTTAAGAGCTGATGAGATAATTTTCGGATTCCGCTGTTACCTGAACCTGCAATGGAAAAACCCACCTTTGGAGCCCAATGCATCCACACGGGTTTTTGCATATGTTCAAAACGTTTTATCGGAAATCACGACTCCAAACACCGATTCGGTAGATACTAATTTTCCTGAATTGGAAGATTATTGCGGGGCAATCTTGCAGCTTAGGGTTTTGATTGAAGGATTTTATAACCAGGACCTTGATTTACTTAACAAACGTGACAGCGTCACAGTTTATTTGCGGGATACTGCTCCCCCATATATAGTAAGAGACATTGCCAAGACTTTAATTGATTCTACTACCAAGTACGGGACGTGCTATTTTCCGTCAGCTCCTTCGGGAAATTATTATATCGTGATCAAATATCCTAATTCAATCGAAACCTGGGGATTAGCTACAATTACCAAAAACATTTGTCTTTCAAAGAATTTTACAAACACCCTGGATCTTTCAACTTCAGCTTCTCAGGCATACGGAAATAATCTCAAGCTTGAGGGTTCGAGATATTGCTTATACAGCGGAGATGTAAACCCGGACGGATTGATTGATTTAAGTGACGTTATTTTAATATATAATGACACACGTACGATAACTACCGGAAATACAATAACAGATCTAAATGGAGATTATATTGTTGATTTATCGGATTTAATTATAGTAAGCAATAATGCATTGGACTTTGTAAGGTCAGTAAGTCCTCTGAGTGGTAATTGAGAATTGGGTATTGAGTATTGGGTATTGAGAATTGAGTATTGAGTATTGGGTATTAAGAATTTGGTATTGAGTTGTAAGTATTAAGAAAGCGGAATTATTAAAGGTTCCGCTTTTTTTATTTGTATTGCAAACATCAAATAGTCACTCAATCCTCATGCTCACCTACCCAATACCCAATACCCAATACCCAATACCCAATACCCAATACCCAATACCCAATACCCAATACCCAATACCCAATACCCAATACCCAATACCCAATACCCAATACCAAATACCTAATACCCAATACTCCATTCT
>JBBSDT010000183.1:0-6792 GCA_038240405.1 Ignavibacteria bacterium | reverse complement strand
TGAATTTATACAATGAGGAAATCAAAAACCAGGATCGGCCTTTTCTACAAATTTTTATCAAGTAAATTTTATATTACTGAGGTACCGGTTGAAAATAAAAAGACGCTATTACTTCGTGGATTTTTTTGGAGAAATCTTGCAAGAGATACTATGAAAATTATCCGCACGGGAAGTTGTACCACCTTGTTAAGCGATTCTATTTCTATCGAAGCAAAAACATTTTTCCGGTTGCTGTATTTTGAGGACTATTCAAAATATGTCTTCTGGACTTTTAATGACAATTTTTTAATAGACTTATCCGGGAATGTTTTGCTCATTGATAATGGCAACATTGATTCCTGTATTAAAATGTTGCGGCTGTATCCAGTGGCCTATGATGAAAAACTCAATACTGGCGTGGACGAGGAGATCTCATATTGTTATCGAAAGATTACTTCCTTAAAAACAGATAAAAAATTTGATCAAATGTTTGCTCTTGACTTGCACAACAGGAAATCAGTGTTGGATCTGCTTGAAAAAAGAATGGAGGAAATTAAAAAGCAAAATGAAGGAGAATTACCATCTATAGAACCTCAATCTACAAACATCAAACCAGCCGAGATTTCATTTCTGGAAATTCTCATTCCTATTAATGGCAGTACAGGAAACTCATTAAGCTATATAGAATCAAAAATTATCGAAGCAAATTTTCCGCACAATATATTTCACACCATAAAGAAAACAAAAAAAGGTACTAACCAGGCCGGGCTTAATTCAGAAATAGCCGCTATGGTAAATGTATTTCAGGTTAAGGGATATTTTAAAAAGGGGTTTACTTTTAAAGAGATCTATAAAAGCTTTGGCATTTACACAAAAAACAAGTCAGGGAAAGACTATGATTATTCTTTTTTTGTTGAAGAATATCATTTTAAAAAATATGTAGACTATTTAAAAACGCTGAATATCACCGATATAAGCTTAGATAACCAGGATAGTTAGGATTTCTCTCAAATTTGCCCTAATCCGCCTACATACAAAAAGCAATCCTTCCATATTGCATTCAATTATTCACAATTAAAAATAATTGAAATGCAAACGAACAATCCTTTCGAGCTTATCCTAAACAAGCTCGAACAAATACAGACCACTGTTGATATTATATCAATCAACTCACCCGGACAAAACCTATCCACACCAACTGATCCCGACCGGATCATTGATTTACCTGAAGCAGCCAGGATACTCTGTAAACCAGTCGGCACAGTCCGGAGCTACATTCATTCCCGTAAACTTCCCGCCAGGTTAGTTGGGAAAAGTTACCTGATTAAATACCAGGAATTGATCAAATGGTTTGAGAATTACCAGGCGGCCTATGAAACGGAAAGCAAAAAATCTGCCACCAGCCTGATGATGGAAAACCGTAAGCGTTATAGGAAAGATTCCATGTAAACTCTACACCGATAATAAAATTAATCCTATAAACCTATTTCGATGGAAAGCTTGCAATCATTGGAAGATGGCGGAGGCCAGATAAAGACCCCTGATTTTCCTATTCATATTTTTCCTCAACAATTGCAACAGATCATCAAATGCTACTGCAGCACGCTCAATCTTAATACAGACTATGCAGCAGTAACCGTATTGTATGCGTTTTCTGTTGCTCTCGGTGGCCATTACAGTCTTACAGTTAAACGGGGATGGGTAGAACTGCCGACATTATTTGTTGCTTTAGTAGGCAAGCCGGTTATCAACAAAAGCGGGCCCATTTCCATCTTCACTCAACCCTTGGAAAAATTAGAAAAGGATTTATTTAAAAGATATTTAGCAGAGTATTCGACATTTAAAAAAGGTAGAAGCGTAAAAAAGGAAACCAGTGATTTAGGTACCATAACGGATGAGCCTGTACGAAGACAGTTGGTCATCAAAGATGCAACACAGGAAGCTATGTTAAAAGCGCTCTATGATAATCCTCATGGATTTGCGGGCATTTATGATGAACTGGCAGCGTTTTTAAAGTCTTTCAATAAATATAAATCCGGCGGCGGAGATGAAGAAGTAATGTTAAGCCTGTTTAGCGGGAAAAGTATTTCTGTAAACAGAAAGAGTTCAGAACCTATTTTTATTGAGAAGCCATTTATTAGCATCATTGGCAGTATACAACCACAGGTATTAATTAATCTCCTCGGTAATAATAAAATTGACAACGGCCTTACCCATCGTTTTTTATTTGCATTCCCTGATAATGTTATTCGTGAAGATCTATCCGATGATGATGTGCCGGAATATATTGAAGAACTATATCAAACATTTATCAACCGAATACTGATTTCCGATTTTTTTCAGGCTGATGTTTACCCGGCTCACAAAATAAATCTATCAAAAGAAGGGTATGAAGCTTATAAGATTTTCCGAAGAAGGATCAATGAAACTATCAACAATGAGAAGAGTGATGCCATCTCGGGCATCTATGCAAAATTAGACACCTATAGCTTGCGGCTAGCTTTGATCCTGCATGTAATGCGCATCGGTTGCAATGAGCCAGATATTGATCCCTACCAGGTCTCTACAGATACTTTTTGTAAGGCAGCAGAGCTAATTGAATATTTTGAAAATAGCGCACTCAAGGTCTTTAAGTTGATGGAAAAGTTCCGGGATCCATTGAACGATTATCCAATGGAACATAAAATTATCTACTATCAGTTGCCTTATTCATTTACTACAAGTGCTGCCTGGGAAATCGCTAAAGAAAAAGTGAGCAGGCGAACCTTGTTCAATATGCTTTCAGACGAGTACTTATTCACTAAGCTTAAGCATGGTATCTATGAAAAGATTTGGTAAATCACATTATAGGATAGTGCACTATCTGCATTATTTGCACTATGGGAAGCGAAACCGGAGTCATAATGCACAAAGTGCAAATAGTGCACGCATTTTCTACACTTTTAAAAATATTAAACAATGATAATAGAAAAAATAAATTGTGATGAGGCCAAGAAAATTGACTTAGTTACTTATTTGGAAAGCCTTTCCATAAAACCTCAAAAAGTAAACGGCAATGACTATTGGTATTTATCTCCGCTAAGAAATGAAAAAACACCCTCCTTTAAAATCAACCGTAAGCTGAATGTATGGTATGATCACGGTTTAGGAAAAGGGGGCAATTTGATTGATCTAGGTATCCTGCTTCATCATTGCACGGTAGCTGAATTCCTGGAAAAATTGAACAGCCAGGGATATCAAAATACTTTTTCTTTTCACCAGCAAAATGAAAAAACTGCTAAGCCTCCGGAAAATGAAAAGTCAAAAATTTCCATAAAGGCGATACGAGAAGTGCAGAGCATAGAATTGAAAAATTATATCGCAAGCCGATACATCTCTTTGGAGAGGGCAAAGGCTTTTCTAAAAGAAATTGTTTTGGCCATAAATGAACATGAATATATAGTCCTGGGGTTTAAGAATAATTCCGGGGGTTTTGAACTGAGGGGGCTGAAAGAATTTAAGAGTAGCATTTCTCCCAAAGATTACACAAGTTTTGATACAGGTAAGAGTGCGCTTGCAGTGCTCGAGGGCATGTTCGATTTTTTAAGCCATGCAGAAACCGACAAAAAAATTGTGCCCGAACCAACAGATTGGCTCGTGCTCAATTCACTTTCATTTCTTGAAAAGGCGATCCCCTTCATGAATAATTATGAACGGGTTTATATCCTGCTTGACAATGATCCTGCAGGTAGAGCTGGCACGAAAAGACTGATCAATCTCTCCCACAAATTCTTTGACCTTTCCCATCATTACCAATATTCAAAAGACCTGAATGAATGGCTGATGAAAGAAAAAGAATACGAACAACAACCTGTCTGCCGGAGAGGAAGAGGGAGGTAAGTTTTTGGGAGCCAGCTATGTTCTCGTAGGCAAAAAACCCTACTCGAACCACTGGCTTCAGGAATCCCCTTGAGGGCGGATTCCTGAAGAATTGAAAAAATTTCTTTTAAGATGATGAAAAAAAGATCATGGATATTCTAAATAAAAAAAAAGGTGGCCGGCCAAAAAAAGTACTAAGCAGGACTTTCCGGCTTCGGGTTGCCTGCAATAAGGATGAGCTTTCCATAATCAAGGAAAAGGCACAGCAAACACAAATATCTGTTTCAGAATTTCTCAGAACAGCGGCAACAGGCATCCATATTGACACCAGGAAATACAAGGCTTTACCTAAGGAAGTCTTGCAGGTAACAGCCCGGCTAAACCATCTGGCCGCTAATATAAATTCACTTGCTTACAAGAACAACAGGGCAGAAAATTTCAATGCTATTGAGCGGGCTGAGTTGAAATATTTGGCTGAACAAGTGCAGCAATTAACTAACGATATCAAAAACTATCTGAAGAAGTGACCGGGAAAGGTAATAATGGGCTAAGGATTCACAGGATGCATTTCTTATTGCCTCGAGAACAAAAAGATAAGAAATATACTTGCAATTTGAATTTTTGTGCAGCAAAGTAATTAATACCTGCAATGCATTTTTTAATTTTCGGCTTCTTAAAATTTTGTCTTTATTTATCTTCAAAAATCTACAAAACTCTTCAATTCTCTTTAAATGACGGCGCAAGAAATCTTCATTCTTCTTCGAAACTCTTCGAAACTTTTCAATTGTCTTCAAGAATCTTCAATTTTATTTCTAAGGCTTTAAAAAAGGGAGAATATAATTGGGTAAGGCGGAAAATTTTAATGCGATAGAGAGAAAACTCAAATGCCTGGTGGCGCAAAATGCAACAATTAATTAACGACATCAAAGATTACCTACAACAATGATCGGCAAAGTAATGATTGGCAAAGGATTCGCAGGATGCATCTCTTATTGCCTGGAAGACAAAAAGATAAAAAACCCCATGATCGATGATGAACATCTGGTTAAAAATCGTGCGGAAATTTTGCAGCATAATCTGTGCTTCGGTGAAAAGAAAAAGCTGTGCAGCCAATTCAAGGATGTCCGTAAATTAAATCCCAAACAGAGCCGGCCGGTGATGCACATAACGTTGAGCCTGGCACCAGGAGAGATACTGGATCGACCTCAGCTATTAGAAATAGTTCAGGAGTGCGCAAATGAATTTGGGTTTGAACACAACCAGTTCTTTTCTGTTCAGCATTTGGATACCGAACACCAGCATATCCATATAGTTGCCAACAGGATCGGGCTAAATGGAAAAACAAATGTGACGGACAGCAATAACTTTAAGAAGATGGCGGGATTCTGCCGAAAGATGGAGATAAAATATGGACTGGCCCAAGTGGCTAGCCCGAGGTCCTTTCTTCCGAAAGAACAAAAACAAATCCCAAGGAATGACAGCCGCAAAAATAAGATCAAGGCAGTCCTCCAGGACGCCATCCAGGATTGCAATTCCCTGGAAGAATTTTATAAATCAGCAGAAAACAAAGGGTTCCAGGTCGTCAAGACACGCGGGATTGCATTCATAGATGAAAAAGGGGTGAAAGTAAAAGGCACCGATATTGGTTTATCACTTCAGGCTATAGAAAAGCAAGTTAAAAGAAACAGCCTAGTTCCGGATACTGGAACCAGGTTTATTAAGCTTTCACAAAGGAAACAATCGTTTCATTTGTGAATGACGAGTGAAAGAAGTGCTACTAAGTAAAACTCAAAAAAACTTTATTCATCCACAGCTCGGGCGGATAACTGCAAGTACATTACAGAGGGTATTTTAATTTTCTTTAAAAGAAGATGGGGTAATACCAAATTTGGATTTAAATACCGTTGAAAAATATGCTGCGGAAGAGAATCCAGACTTATACGCAATTTCAGAAATGCTCAAGTTTTCATGTTGCATATAATATTTTGCTTTTTGCAAACGGGTGGTTAAGATATAGTCATTAACGTTGCAGCTTAAAATAGTCTTTACTTTTCGGTAAAGTTGCACTCTTGATATTCCCATTTCCTGGCATATATCATTAACGCCAAACTTTTCGTTGCTGATATTATTTTCTACTATAGCCGTGAACTCAATAATAAATTTCCGGTCTGTCTTTTTTGAAACATGCAATTTTTCTTCTGAGAAAATTTCACCCGAATAATGTTCTTTTATCTTCTCGCGGTTTTGAATCAGGCTCTTTATCGTTTTTTGCAAAAACAATAAATTAAATGGCTTGGTTATATAGGCATCAGCCTGGTTTTCCATTCCTTCAATTTTTTGGTTGTCCTGGTCTTTAGCCGTTAATAAAATTACCGGTATGTGGGAAGTTCGTATATCGGTTTTAAAAATATGGGTTAGCTCAAATCCGTTTTTTCCTGGCAGGACAATGTCGCAAAGTATTAAGTCAGGTACTGAATCAAAAGCTAATTGCAGCGCTCTGTTACCATCTTCTGCTTCTATTATACTGTATTCGGTCGTAAGCCTTGAGCAAAGATATTCCCTCATCTCTTTGTTATCTTCAACCACTAATACCGTAAGATATTTAGGAGCAGTTTTGTTATTAGAAGCCGCTTCAATAATGTTACCGTTATACAAGTCGGTAGTATAGATTTGTACGTCTTCATTGGCAATAATTTCTTTGTCACTGTCTAATTGGAATTCACTTGCTTCAAAATGAGAATTGCCTAACGGTAAAGCAATTTCAAATGCTGCCCCTTTTCTCGCTTCACTCTTTACCAATATACAACCATGATGCAATTCCATTAATTCTTTCGATAATGCAAGGCCAAGACCAGTTCCTTTATAATTTTCATACTCGCCCTGGAAGAAAGGTTCAAATGCATGGTCAATTACTTCTTTACTCATCCCAATGCCGTCATCTTCTATTTTTATAAT
>JBBSDT010000182.1:0-6799 GCA_038240405.1 Ignavibacteria bacterium | reverse complement strand
ATAAAATTGACTTTTGGGAGCATCGAGCCGACTTCAGGAAACATAAAATTGACTTTTGGGAGCATTGAGCCGACTTCAGGAAATATAAAATTGACTTTTGGGAGCATCGAGCCGACTTCAGGAAACATAAAATTGACTTTTGGGAGCATCTAGCCGGCTTCCGGAGACATGAAATTGACTTTTTGGAGCATCGAGCCGACTTCAGGAAACATAAAATTGACTTTTGGGAGCATTGAGGCGACTTCAGGAAACATAAAATTGACTTTTGGGAGTATCAAATTGACTTACAGATCCATTCAGAAGAGATTTCTTCAGATAAAGTTTTCTTTAATCTCCATAAAGTTTTAATTTGAAAGCTTTTTAAATTATTTTTTTTCCATCACAGAGACTTTTTTTCATATTCTACTTTCTTTATTTAAGGATCCGCAGGAGATACGTTCCTAATATTTAAGATTCACGAAAACTATTTTAGGAAGAAATCAAATTTTGTACAGAAATGGCTCCAAAATAGAATTGTTATTATAGTTTTGTTTGAATAAATTTGAATAGTTTAAAATAAACAGCAACCTTTATCACATAGATGAAAAAACAAATTAAAAATTTTAAAGAATCCAATTACAAGTTAACCCAGCAAATCACTGCAAAGAAAAATCAGGCTAAGAAACGCGATCCTTTCAAAGAACGCGGAGTAAAGGATTATATTGATATATTTGATTCCAGGCTTTTGACCAGATTTCTAAATGAACAGGGAAAGCTGCTCCCGGCAAGAATTACCGGTGCAACAGCCAAAATGCAGAGAAAGCTTACAACTGCAATTAAACGTGCGAGACACCTGGCGATAATTCCTTTCGTCAGTGAAGGAACAAGATACTAAAATATTTTAAAAAAATTATTATAACAGCTCTTATGCAAAATTAGCATAAGAGTTTTTTTATTTTTACTTAAATTTAAAAACATAAAAGATGTCAGTCAGATATAAAAATTTATTAATTATAACCTTACTGTTTTTTTCCGAAGTTGCTTTTTCATGCCAGGTTGACAGTTCACTGATTATAGGGAATTATAAAATTACAAAGGTAACAGACGGAGATACATTCCGATTTGAAAATCTTGATAAATCAGTCAGATTATTGTGTATTGATACGGAAGAGACTTTTAAGACAGCTGATGCCGACCAGAAAACAAATGAGATCTCACAAAATTGGCCTGCATTTTATATATCAGAAAAGGGCAATAGCTCATTTCCAGTAAAGGCTGATTCACCTATGGGTTATGAAGCATGGAAGTGGGCGGAAGAATTTTTCAAAGATGTTGATCATGTAAGACTGGAAAAGGAAGATGAGGACAGGTCGCTTGATATTTATGGAAGATATCTTGCTTATGTAATAGCAATAAAGAAAGACGGAACTGAAATAAATTATAATGTTGAATGCGTGAGACAGGGTTATAGTCCATATTTCAATAAATACGGTAACAGCAAAAGATTTAATAATGAATTTGTCGAAGCCCAGAATTATGCAAAAGAAAATAAGCTGGGAATTTGGAATTCCAATAAAAGTCACTATCCTGATTATGATCAGAGATTAACCTGGTGGAATAAAAGAGCTCAGCAACTGGATGATTATGAAAAAAATTATGCCGGGAATACAAATTATTTTAATTTGTCCAGCGATAAAGATTTCTCGAGATTATCAGATTGGGTTGGCAAGGAAGTAACAGTGTTTGGTAATATAGGTGAGATCCTTTCAAAAAAAACTCCATACCTGCTCAGGATACCGCATACCAAAAATGAAAGTTTCGACATAGTAGTCTATGAGGAAAGCCTGGGTTTATTGCAAAACATAGATATTGATACCAAAAGGGAATATTATACTTACATAAGAGGAAAGTTAAAAGTATATAAAGATGGATATGAAATAGTATTGAAGAATGCCGATCAGATATGGATGGAATAGAATATGAATAGCTAGCAGGATTTTTTTTCAGCTAAGTATACATGAAAATTTGTTGTGTACTATTGGAGAATAGCTTTGTTTTCAATAGCAAATTTTATCAGACTATGTGTTCCTTTTAGTTCTAACTTTTCACTAATATTTGATTTATGATTATTAGCAGTCTTTGGACTGATAAACATTTCTTCACCGATCTGTTTACTGGTTTTACCTTCTGAAACCAAAAGCAAAACACACATTTCTGTTTTTGTAAGTTTACTTAATGAGGGTTTGTTTGCTTTGAGTCGTTTTATTTTATCTCTCCGGTTTACAAGAAAATTTGATAATGATGGACTGATGTAATAATTGCCTGATGAAACAGTTTTAATACATTCTATAATATCGCTGATTGCACTGTCTTTCAGAACATATCCGTTGATTCCATTGTCCATAGCATCATCAAATATAGATTCATCTCCGTAAACAGTAAGAAAAATAGTTTTTACATTTGATTTCTTTTTCTTCAGCTCTTTTAATATCTGAATTCCTGTCATCTTCGGCATATCTATATCAAGCAATGCAATATCCGGATTCAATTCGATAATCTTATTTAGCGCTTTCTCTCCATTTTCCGCTTCGGCTATTATTTTGATTTCATTATCAGTCTCTATCATTTTCATAAGTCCGCCTCTGAATACAGGATGATCATCTGCGATAATGATTTTTATTTTTTCCATAAACCTCTAATAAGAAAATTTTTATCCAAAGTTCACAAAGAAGATACAAAGCACAGCAGTAAAAGATTTTGTTTTTATATTTTAAAACTCTAAAGTTTTTTTTAAACAGAATATAATTTTAAAAAACCTTATAAGTACCGGGAATCTATAATTAAAATCAAAATAAAATCTTTGTGAACTTTGTGCATTCTTTGTGACCATTGTGTTTAATCTTTTGTGTTTTAATCTTTTTTCTGTATCGGTAAAATTATTCTCAGCACCGTTCCGCTGCTTCCTTCCGAATCTATCTCCAGACTTCCGCCAAGCAGTCTCACTCTCTCATATATTCCCGACAATCCCATACTGTTCTTGCTCAATGCATTTCGTTTTACAAATCCTTTTCCGTTATCCGAAATATTTATGAATACATTCTCGTCTGTCCGGGAAATTTTTATTGTTGCTTCCGTTGCCGAAGAATGTTTTATTATATTGTTTATTGCCTCCTGAATTATTCTGTATAAATGAATTTCATTCTCTTCGGAAAATAATTTATCTATGATATCTTCTTCGAATGTAAATTGTATTACAGTAGATTTTGAAGCTCTGTCAACGATTGATTTTATTGCTCTCGTAAGCCCCAGCTTTTCGACTTCATAAGGATGAAGATTAAATTGAATTCTTCTCAGCTCATTCAATGTCGAGGATGATTGTTCTGAAATTTTATTTAAAATTTCTTTCACTTCTTCATTATCACCTGCACTCCTCAGTCCAAGCTCACTCGAATTTTTTGTTATCAATACATCATGAGCAATAGAATCATGAAGCATCGATGCAATCTTCTTTCTTTCCTCTTCCTGTGAATTCAATAATTTGTTTGAAAACTCTTCCTGCGCTGACTTTTCTTTTTTAAGTTTACTTACTCTTTTTTTGTAACCATATCCTGCTGTCATAAAAATTAATATGGCTCCGCAGGATTTAAACCACCATGTCTGCCACCATGGAGGAGTGATTGTAATTTTGACTGAAGTTCCTTCTTCATTCCATACGCCATCGTTATTTGATCCTTTAACTTTGAAAGTATATTCTCCCGGTTCAATGTCAGTATAGTTTGCCGTTCGCAAATTCCCGACATTAATCCAATCCTTATCAACCCCTTCTAACATATAAGCATGCTGATTCTTTACAGGGTTTGTATAATCAAGTGAGGCAAAGTCAAATGAAAAGAAATTTTCTTTGTAAGAAATTGTAATTTTTTTTATTTCAATTATTGACGTATCGAGCTTAACCTCTTTATTAAAAATTCTGAAGTCGGTAAGAACAATTGTCGGAATATTTTTATTTTGAGGAATACTATCGGGATAGAAGCTTGTAAGTCCCTTAGATCCGGCAAAAAACAGTTCCCCGTCACGGGCTTTATATTGTTTTGGCATTATCTCAAAGGAATTTACAAGTAATCCATCACTCACTCCATAATTTGTAAAAGTTTTATCATTAGGATTAAACTTTGCTATGCCTTTGTTGGTTGTTGACCAAAAGTTACCTTTGACATCTTTCATGAGACCTATAATATCATCCCTGCCTCCGTCTTTAATATTATTAAATCGTTTAAAAGTTTTCGCAGCAATGTCAAATCTTTTTATTCCATTTAATGTACCGACCCAGAGATATCCATTGTCATCCTCATTAATACCCACCACATGCAGGTTGTAATATGTATCATTCGGATTATCTTTTAAAAAAAGTGTTTTATCTGTCTTAAGATCTATTGTTGCTAATCCAAATCTTGAGCCTATCCAAATATTCTCTTTACTGTCTTCAAAAATATCAAGTATATTTACATTTGAGTATTCCGGTTTGTCCAGGTATACTCTCATGATAGTTCGGCTTGAATCCAAAACTCTTATACCGGCTTCACTTAATCCTACCCATAAATTTTCTTTTTTATCTTCATAAATCTGGAAAGTTCTCATACCCTTCCCGTCATTATCATAATAATGCCTAAAAATATTCTTTCCGGGATCGTAACAGTCTAATGGTCCAAACCAAGTACCTATCCACATAAAATTTTTTTTATCTTTACAGATATTTAGTACATTATTATTACCGAGACTGGCTGAATCTTTTGGATTGTGCTCAATATGACGGATTTTTTCTTTATTTTTGTTAAGAATATCTATTCCGTTGCCGGTACCTATCCAGTAATTTCCGGACTGATCTTCACACACCGAATTCGCAGAATTAAATGTTAAGCTGTCATTATCTCCTGTAATATTTTTATAGTAATTAAATTTCCATCTGTTTTTATTGTTACAAATACTGAATCCATAATCATGAGAGGTGCAAATCCAGACCATACCGGTGTTATCACAATACATATCCGCAATGTCAGTAAGTGAAGAGGGATAATCTTCTCTTCTTAAGTTTGTAAAAATATTTGAACTGGGATCAAAGACGCTGATCCCTCCAGGAGTTCCTATCCATAATTTTCCGTCATTATTAATTGACATAAAATAAATGGCATTACTGATTATGCTGTTACCATTTAAAGAATCATGCTGATATCTTTTAAATTTTTCCGTTTTTTTATCAAATTCATTGAGTCCCGCATCATATGTTGAAATCCATAAATTCCCTTTACTGTCCTGGAGTATTTTTGATATATTATTGCTGCTTAAACTATTTAAATTATCAGGATCAAATTTATAATTTTTGAATAATTTATTTTTTATATCATATCTGATTAATCCATCTTCAGAGGTACCTATCCATAAATATCCGTTTTCATCTTCGAATAATGTATTACTCGATTCATTATAGAAAATCTTTCCCATTTTGTCATCACCTGCGTCTTTGAACTTAGTGTATTTATCTTTAGTGTTGTCAATTCTGTTTAAACCACCCGGCGTTCTGATCCATAAATTATTATTTGCTGATGGATAGATTCCCCATATAAAATTATCATTATAATTAATTTTAAATTCCTTAAACCGTTCGGTAGTCTTGTCAAATCTATAGAGTCCCTGTATAGCTCCAACCCACAAATATCTGTCGTCATCGTAAAGACAAAGAATCATATTGGTACCAAGAGATGTAGAATCTCCGAATTTGAATTTATAAACTTTGAAATTGTACCCGTCAAATCTATACAATCCATAGTCAGTTCCGAACCACATGAAACCTTTTTTATCCTTAATCACACAATTTATTTCCTGAGGAGAATTTTCCTGATTAGTTATGAGCTTATCAAACATATATTTATCTTGCTGTGAGTAGATATCCTGAATTGAGAAGAGAATAAAAATTGATAATGCAATAAAAGCGATTCTTAAATGAAAATTTATTTTAACAATTATATTATGCATTTCAATCTTTTAGGTGACGTTATAAATTTAACAAAATGACCTATGCTAACTATTATCTCTTTAGAAATTGATTTTGATTCCAAATCTGTATTGTCTCGGAGGTCCGTAGTTTGAAGCATCTCTTGACCTTAAAGTATATCTTCTAATATATTCTTCTGATGTAGTTGGAGGAGATCCGTTTGGATCATTAAGGGCTAATATTGTCATTTGCCCTTCTTCCGATTCTAAATAACCTGAGCTTCCCGGCAGGCCGCTTCCATCCCATACTTTATTTACTAATTCCGAATTTAATAAGTTAATTATATAGAGATAACAATTAAAATCTAATCTCCAGGCTGAAAAACCCTTATCAATTTTTAGATCAACTCTGTTATTCCATGGTCCATAAGCTCCGTTAATTGAAGAGAGTAAAGCAGCTCCTGAAACACCAAGAGGAGAAAATGGAATTATTTTATTTGATTTTTTTGAATAAGGTCTTCCGCTATTTAAGTTGTAAAGTAAATTAAATCCAAATTGTGATAATACATCGCCCCAAAATCCTTTCGGAACATCATTTCTTCCAAATCTGTAATCAACATTGAATACTCCCGTGAACCTTTGGTCAAAATCAAGTGGCGCTGTAAGTTTTGGCTGCCTTTCTCCTAACAGTGCCGCGGATAAGCCGGAATTCGGATTTGAACCTGTTCCGGAGGCAAAAGCAATTCCAAGTGCCATGTTTAAGGCTAACCTATTTGTCCTTCTCAATTCGATCTGAAGATCTGTACCTCTTATAATACCATAATCTTTATTT
>JBBSDT010000181.1:0-6830 GCA_038240405.1 Ignavibacteria bacterium | reverse complement strand
AGGAGTTATGTTGAAAGAAAATCAGTATTGAGCCGGATGAATATTGATATGCACAACAGGTTCATCAGTGTTACAAACTCAATTGAAATAACGCAAATTCCAAATTATGTAATTAATTGCGAAAATTTCTTTGGTAAAAAAGTAGCTTTGATCTGCATTGATTATTTGGGACTTGTGAATAATAACGATTTTAAGAAAGTGGAATATGACAGGGTAACGAATAACATAAACCGGATTAGGGATTACGGTAAGCATACTAAAATTCCATATCTCATTTTATCCCAAATCAAACGAGAAGGTATACAGCAGAGGATCAATTTATTCAGCGCCAAGAGTTCTGGAGACATCGAACAGGCAAGCTATGCAGTTTTATCTTTGGAAGAAATAAATTCGGACAATTTGAAACATTTTGATATGGCAGAACAATGCGGAATAACTGAAACTACGATTATGAATATGCGGGACCGGAAAGAAACACTTTTAAATTTAGCCATCTTAAAAAATAGATCAGGAGGTAAGGATGAGGTATTGCTTAGATATGACCGGCGTAATTTGAGAATGACCGAATATGTAACACAAGAAAGTGTTATTTAACATTATTGGTGGTAATAAGGAATATTTAAATTTAATGAAAATAATAACTTGCAATATACATTTAAATTGATGAGTTACAAAATCGAATTAGAAATATAAAGAAAAAATTAAGGTCTTCTGGACAATCGGTTCGCTTGCAATCCTATTCTAATTCGCATTATGAACCCATTAAAATGGCACTTCCTTCATTAAGGCTTTCAGAGGCCCAGGACAAAATATCGAATTATTATAAATCCAATAATTCACATAATACATTTCGCAGTTACTTGAATAGCTATAAAAGTCTAATTCGAATTATAGGCGATAAAAAAAACGATTTAATCTGTAAAGCAGATATTGAAGAATTTAAAATAGTGCGTAGCCAGGAAATAAACTTAGTTTCAACAAATATCGACATCCGGAATATAAAGGCAATCTTTAGCAGGATGGTTGAATTAAGCTTACTCGAATATTCAAAAGTCTCTTCAGTAAAGCAATTTAAGATTGAAAAGACAAAAATTTTAGCTATCAATACTGCGGATATAGTTAGTATTCTGAATAATACAAATGATAAACAGCTTACACAAATTATAAGATTTACTTTGCTAACGGCAAGTCGAATATCTGAAGTTTTGAATGTCAAGATTAGGGACATTGATTTCAGCAATGAAGTAATAAGCATATTTCAACAAAAAACTAATTGTTATAAGACTATTCCTTTGACTGATAGATTATTTGACCTTTTGAAGGAGATTGGTGAAGATAATAGTGAAGAAAATATAATTTCATCCGAAGCTCTTGAAAGTTATTTATTTTTTAACAAGTTTAAGAACGATCCATTTTCAAGGTTAAGGGCCGATTCTGTCAGTAAGAAATTCAAGAAGATTTTGAGGAAATTACATTTGAATAATGATTTTAAATTCCATTCACTGCGTCATAGTGCTATTACTGAATTAATTTCAAACAATGTCCCTCTGAATGTTGTAAAAGAAATCGCCGGGCATAAATCAATTACTACGACTATGGTCTATTCTCATGTCAATAGCGATGACCTTAAACGCGCGGTAAATTCACTTAACTACTAAAAATTATTAATTCTTTAAGAAAGTGACTTAAAATGTTGAAATAAGAGATTATAGTTCACACTTAATAGGAGAAAAATTTCAATTTTCCTCCGGCTCATCTGTATAATCCAATATTTGAACTGTAACTTTATTTTCATTCTTGAGCTTATCGTTGAACATTCCAAGAGTCCTTGCAAGTGAATCAAGCGCTGCTTTCTTGTCAAACATTTTGATTTTTGTTGTCACTACACCGTTTTTATCTTTATTTATCTCAAATGAAGCAACTGCGCGGGCTGTATCTTCGTCGAGGACTTCGATACCTTTAATTCTATTGATAGATGTAAATATTTTGCGTATATCCTGGAAGGCTATACTGCATAGTTCATGTATAACCATTTCTGGAGTGACTCTGATAAATTCTGGAGATTTTCTTAGTATTTCTATGTAGGCAAGAATGTCAGGTTTTGTCGTGTTTTCATTTCCCTGACTTCTTGCATTCCTTTTTGAATAGCCAGCCTTGATTGCTGCCTGTGTCGCATTGCCAGATACCAAAAATTCTTTGCAAAAGTTTATTTGTCTTTCTGTGAGACCTGTGATTTTATCTATCATAATAGGGTAATATGTAAATGATCTGTTTGAGAAACATGTTGGTTACGTTTTTCTTCCCCACAATAATTGTTTTTACATTACACTCAGTTATTTGTTCTTTATTCCGAAGGACAGTTAGAAAATTATTTTTTAGAATTTTTTAAAATGTTTATTGAAGAATACAAATTGATAATAGAGACAAACTTTGATTCGATAAAAAATCTATTTTATTTGTATTCATGTTTGCCAGTTTATTATTATGTTGAAGTTAGTTTATTCAGCCAGGGAATATCTTATGGTTTTCAAAAATCCCATTCTGGGGAAAATTATGTAAAAGTAATAATAAGTCATGAAAAACCAAATCCTGAAAACGATAAAGATATGCTTATGATATCTTATCAATCATTAGAATCTTTTTTTAATCCATTAAGCTTAGGCATATTTGATAGTATTCAGTTAAATGAAATCATTCCTTTAAGAGGATTGTTATATAAACGATTGAGTTATGAGATTAAAAGATGTAATTAAAAAAATTAAAAATAAAATGTGACAAACTTTGCTTAACATTTGTTTTTTGATTGACAAAAACCTTTTATAATCTTTTCCATAAATATATGAATGATCTGCTCCCTAAATAAATATATACCTCAAATATCCGCCAACAATTGAACCGTATAATATTTTATAATTTGCACAATTAATTTTACTATCAGGGTTGAGTATTGTCCTTAATTCAGTTCATTAAATGACACCTGCCATTATAAATTTGTTGTTTTTATTTTTTCTCATAATAATAAATTCACAGTTACTTGGATTTTTGATAGATTCATATTCTTCCACTTTTAAATGAAACCATCTCATTATAAATAAACGCATTGTCATTCCATGAGTAACTATTACAACGTTTTTCGGAAAATCTGGTTTCTGAAAGTCCCTATGCATTGTTTCTAAAAATGTGCTTACTCTATCATAGACATCAGCTCCGGATTCACCATCAGGAAACCTATAAAAGAATCTTCCGAATTTTTCCATTTCTTTTTTATTTTTGATATATAATACTTTGTCTCTGTAATGTCCTGTATCCTGTTCTCTAATCCTGGGTTCTTCAATAGCTCTAAAATTATTCTTACCTAAACTTTTAATGAGTCCATCAAACGTTTCTCTTGTTCTTGCATATGGGGATATATAGAAATAAATTGATTCATTCTTGATTATTTTCTTTAACTCTAACCCACAGAATTCAGCCTCTTTAATACCTTTAGCTGTTAACTTAACGTTGTGGTTTTGAACTTTCTTGTATGTAGACCAGTCTTTATTCCCTTCTGATTCCCCATGCCTAACCAGTATGATCCTTTCTGGTTTCATTCAATTTTAATTTTAATGACCTAAATTATTAAAGAAAACGTACTCATAACCGTTTTAGTTCGGTCCTGCAAAGAAAATACGGTAAATCGCATTTTTGAACGAAATAAAACTATTTAAACGGCTTTTTTGAAACTCTTTAAAAGTTAGTCAAACTTTCATTTGTTTAATATACAAATTTTCAAGGGAGGCGATTTTGGTCGGTTATTTATCAAACCCATAGGTCTTGAAGGTTCAAAAAATAAATCATATACTTTGGATATATTTAAAATCTAATTTCCAATGGGACAAACAAACCTCTTTCCATCTATCGAAAGTAAGCACCCTGAACCTTTAACCATTCCTTATAAAATTGAAATGCCTTCAAAGTTTAGAAGCGATGAAGAGAAAACAGGTTTTAATTATGTTGATAAGAGTTTGCCCGAACTTAAAGACAGGTACAAAAAGGAATATGGCAATATCATAAGTCCTGATTTTGCAAGAGATATGTTTGATAAGCTTGGTTACGACAAACTTAATCACAATTCAATAAATTTATATAGCAGGCCTGCACGGCAATTGGTAAATTCATTGACTCAGGATGCGCTTGAACAAAATAAAAACAATCCCAACAAAAATGTTTTAGTCTTGGCGGGCGGAACAGGATCAGGGAAAACGACTGTCGCACTTTCGGACAAGGAAACAAATGAATATTCTATTATTTTCGATACGAATATTCTTGGTAATAATTCTAAAAATCCACAGCAAAAGTTACAATCTTATCTGGATGAAGGATATAACCCTACAATTAAATTTATTTATCGGGACCCTGTTGAAGCCTATAATGAGGGGATACTAAATAGAATACATAACGGAGGACATATCGTTCCTGTTGATAAACACCTTCAATTTCACAAAGAAGCCAGGGATAATTTTATTACTTTGGAAAAACATTTTGGAGATAAGGTTAATTGGGAAATTAAAGAAAATAATGGCAATGTATGGCAATGAGACTAAACGAATAAGTCTTGAAGGTTTTCAAAATAAATCGTATAATTTAGAAACAGTAAAAATTAATATCCAAAATGAACTCCAAGAACAACTCAATACCGGACGAATTACTCAAGAAGTCTTCGACTCTACCACCGGAAGAGGAAAAAGCCTTTCTGGAAGCGGAGAACAAAACAGTCCCGCAAGCGGAGGAATTCCACAGGAAGAATGGACTTGAGGAAGACAAATTAGACAACCGATCTTCGAATCTCCCACCGGAATTGGAAGCAGCTCACTTGAAGAGGGACAGAAAGGCCTTTAGAGAAGCAGAGGAATTTCACAGAATTAGGGAACTGAAAGAAGAAGAGGAACTAAAGAAATTGGGAGAATTGAAGGGATTAAAGGAAGTTATGGAACACAGGAAACAATTCATTATCGAAGTAATGAAAGGAGGAACATCAAGAGAGTGGTCTGAAATGATGTTTCAGTCATTCGTCGAGAGAAAACAGAACCAAGGTCAGAACAAGTAAAAAGGTAACGTTGTAACACAAAAGATACTAAAGACATTCAATTCACATTAAAACAATTTGACAAAGATGATATCCTCGCATATAAGACCGACAATCAGCAAGAAGAAATCAAATTCTATAGTTTATCCAATACAACCAGAGGCACTGACCAGCGACTCCGACCCAGAGTTCCCCAACACATATTGCGCAAACTTAAAAAAGAAGAGGTCTCCTCAGTCCAAAGAACCTTCTCCGAGAACAAACACTTCTAATTCTCCGAAAATCAATAAGAAATCAAATTAATAATTTTTTCAACAGTTAAAACTATTGGACGATGCTAAAGAAACCTATAAGAGCGACAATCAGAAAGAAGAAATCAGGTTCGATAGTCTATCCCGAAATGAAGGAGAGGATGTACAGCGGTTCGGAGTGGGAATTTCCGGAACTCCATTCGGAAAACTTGGAGAAGGAGAACAATCCTCTGTTGAAAGGGTATGGTCCGAAAAAAAGCATTTCTAATTCCTTGCAAAAAAAAAGGAATAAATCGCCCAACTTAATGATATGTTATTCTGAGATTGAAAATGATTTTAAGACACATAGAATTATTTTCAAAATTTTTTTAACAAATTTTTCAAATCAACTTGATCAAGATGTTCATCCTTATGAGAAAAATAACCGAAATATATGGAAACAGGAATTGCTATTATATCTATACAAACATTTTCTTTTCTGATGGAAAGATAATCGGGAATCCATTTGTAATTTTCCTCAATTTCTTTAAATATAAGTGGATTCTGTAAATAGCCTGATAATTTTCTCGCTTCTTCCCAATCGTCACAAATAAAACCTTGTCTTACTTGCTCTAACTTAAATAATTTTATTCTTCTTATTTCCTTCCTGAGAGTGTTTAAAATTAGAACAGGAATTGTTTGAAACTCCTCAAAACCCAACTCTACAGCTTTTCTAAAGGCTTTTAATCTTTGTGAATCTATTGTAAAATACCGATTCCCTTTTGGAACGGCTCTAATAAAAGTTGTCCACGACCAATGGAATTTATTCATTTTTATCAATTCCATTAAATAATCATAGCTATCTATCAAAGTTGGAGTATTATCTATACATTCAGTTTCGTTTGGGAATAAATCAATGAGTTCAATTGGAATATCAAGATATTGGGGTTTTCTCAAAACCAAGTCTTTATCTTCATAAATATCTTCAAACCCGGCACAGTAAGTTTGCCAATAATAGATTCTATTTTCAAAATCAAATTGAAAATCCATTAAAGGATTCAAATACTTTAAATCCTTTAATTCCTTTTCATTTAAATATTCAAATACCCATATCATTAGGCTAATCTTTTTCTTTAAAATAAGTCAGTAATAACCAATTTGATTTTGAAATTTCCAAAGAAATTGAATCTGCAACTCCTTTTTCGTTAAAACTATCAAACTCTCTTGCACTTTAGATTATTCAGCTAATATAATTCTCATAAGTCTCAATCGCTGAGTTTAATCTTTTTGCCAAAAATTCATTTCCATCTTTAAGTTCATTAAATATTATTCTCGCTTCTTCTTGATATTTTAATCTTCTATTCTTGTTCCAATGTGCAGGCGGACATTGAAGATTAGTTATTCTATCAGCAAGTTTTATAGCCCAAACTTCCTTTTGTAACTTTTTGATTCTTTTCAGACTATCTCGCATTTGCAAATCCTTAGGCAAATCTTTATTTTTTGTCAAAGCTGAAACAGAATTAGCAATTTCAATT
>JBBSDT010000180.1:0-6855 GCA_038240405.1 Ignavibacteria bacterium | reverse complement strand
TTCAACGTAACTTCAGTCGGGCTACGCCCTCCTTTCGTTACGTTGAAGCTTTACATTAATTTAAAAATAAGAGTATGACATTTCTAATGAGTTCAAAGGCATGACATTTCTATTGAGTTATCACATTTCTGCACATCTTGAAAATCACTCCCGTGGAAACTGGAAATTAATTTATTTTGGACGGATGTGTAAAAATCCAAATAATAATTTAATTTCGATTTGTTAGATATTGTACCCCGGCTATGTTATTGCCAATATAAAAAACCAGCCGCAAGTCGTGAAAGCAAGAAATAAGATTTAAATCCGTTGTATATTCGCATTAATATTTTTAATTTAAAAATAAATACGAATTTCGTTTAATATGAAAAGCAAAATAAGCTTCCTTCTGAATAATGATTTGATTGAAGTCGAATTACACCCGGCAACGGTAGTTTTAGATTTTATCCGTAGTCAAAGACTGACAGGTACCAAAGAAGGCTGCAAGGAAGGAGACTGCGGAGCTTGCACTGTGCTCATTGGTGAAATTGTTAATGGGGAAGTAAATTACAGATCTGTAAATTCATGTTTATTGCCCCTTCAGAATATCCAGGGAAGGCATGTAGTAACAATTGAAGGTCTGAATCTGGAAGGAAAGAGTCTCAATCCAATACAACAGGCTTTTCTTGAGGAAGGAGCTTCTCAATGCGGATTCTGTACGCCTGGTTTTGTTATGTCCTTTACAGAATATCTGATAAATGGTAATAAATATGGTGATAGACAACCTCTCGATTCTATTGATGGAAATATTTGCCGCTGTACAGGTCATAATTCGATTATCCGTGCCACCGAAAAAATTTCTATTGCATTTAAAGATATGTTAAACACGAAGCCAAGGCTAAAAGAACTGATTGATAAAAAAATAATTCCGGAATATTTCTCTACAATTCAGGATCGTTTACAAAAGATTACTCAAACACAAACAAATGGTTTTGACTCTGATAATAATCCAAAATATTATATAAGTGGGGGAACGGATTTATTTGTACAAAAACCTTTCGAAATGCTTAATTCGAATGTTAATTTCTTAAACCATAAAAAAGAATTGACAACTATTGAAATAAAATCGAGATATTGCTGTGCCGGAAGCGGTTGTACTGTTACAGACCTTCTGGAATCAGATATTATTAACAGTATATTCCCTGACATATCTAAGTTCGCTGAATTGTTTGGCTCGACTCCAATTAGGAATTCCGCAACCCTTGGTGGAAACTTGATGAATGCTTCTCCCATAGGAGATATGACTGCATTCTTTATGGCCTTAAACTCAAATATTGTTTTAGCTAATCAACAAAGCACTCGTGAAATTCCATTGAATAAATTTTATAAAACCTATAAAGTAACAAATATCCAACCCGGAGAAATATTAAAAAGTGTTAAGTTTAAAATACCTCAGGGAAATTATTTTTTTAATTTTGAAAAAGTTTCCAAAAGAACTTATCTCGATATCGCAAGCGTAAACACAGCAATTCTTCTTACAATTGAGAACAGATTTATTACAGATATTCATATCTCGGCAGGAGGTGTCGCAGCGACGCCTGTATATTTATTTCAAACCTGCGAATTTCTAAAAGATAAGGAACTTAATGGCAAGAATATTTGCGAAGCTGCAAATATTTTACAAAAGGAAATTTCTCCTATCAGTGATGCAAGGGGCAGCAGGGATTATAAAAGAATGCTGCTCGCCAGGTTAGTATTTACACACTTTATAACTTTATTTCCGGAAATTATTAACGTTGAAGAAACTGTATGAAGGACTATGATATAATTCACCACCTCAGAGGTGAATCTCAATTTATAGATGATATCAATGTTCCGGATGGTACTTTATTTGCTGAAGTATTTTATTCCCCTGTCGCTCATGGAAAAATAATATCGGTTGATTTTGAATACGCTAAAAATATGAAGGGTGTAAAAAGTATTTTTACATATAAAGATATTCCCGGGGAAAATCAAATTGGTGGAATAGTACCTGATGAAGAATTGTTTGCAGAGAAGGAAGTGCATTTTATCGGGATGCCCGTTGCTGTTGTAATTGCAGAATCAAAACTGATTGCAAAGGAAGCCGTAAAAAATATTAAAATTGAAATCGATCCCCTGCCAGTAATCACAGATCCGCGTGAAGCTTTCCTGAAAGGTGAGTTGATAATTCCCTCCAGGGTTTTTTCCAGGGGAAACATAGAGAACTCATGGAATAAGTGTGATATCATCGTTGAAGGGCAATGTGAATCGGGCGGACAGGAACATCTTTATCTTGAAACACAAGGCTCATTTGCTTTTCCTGTGGAAGGCGGCGGATTAAAAATTATCTCTTCGACTCAGGGACCATCAACTGTCCAAAGAGTAGTTTCAAAAGTACTGGGAATACCGATGCACAAAATTGAGGTTGAAGTCCTCCGGCTTGGCGGTGGCTTTGGAGGAAAAGAAGATCAGGCTTCACAATGGGCTTGCATAGCCGCACTGTCTGCGCTAAAACTAAACCGGCCGGTTAAACTCATACTTTCCCGCCATGAAGATATGATAATGACCGGAAAAAGAAATCCTTACTCATCAGACTTTAAAATTGGTCTTACAAAAGAAGGTGAAATACTTGCATATGAAGTTACTTTTTATCAGAACGCAGGCGCTTCAGCTGATTTATCTCCTGCAGTTTTGGATCGAACACTTTTTCATTGCGCGAACAGCTATTATATTCCCAACATAAAGGCAACAGGATATTGCTGCAGAACAAATTTGCCTTCAAATACGGCATTCAGGGGTTTTGGAGGTCCGCAGGGAATGTTCGTTATCGAATGTGCAATCTACAAGGCAGCCCTTCAGTTAAATTTAGAGCCTTCGGTAATTCAAAAGAAAAATCTTCTGACGGAGAATGATGAATTTCATTATGGTCAGAAAGCTGTTCATGTAAGAACGCGTAATACCTGGGATTCCGTAGAAAAGAAATTTGACCCCCAAATAATCAGGAAACGAATATTAGAATTTAATTCCGGTAATAAACATTTTAAAAAAGGATTTGCATTTATGCCGATTTGCTTTGGAATCGCTTTTACCAACACTAGAATGAATCAGGCAAATGCGCTGGTGAATATTTATTTGGACGGAAGTGTGAGCTTTAGTACTGCGGCAGTTGAAATGGGTCAGGGAGTAAATGCAAAAATAAAAGAAGTAGTATCGAGAGTTTTTTCGATCCCCCATAGTCTAATCAAAAATGAGACTACAAATACATCACGTTCGGCTAATACCTCACCTACTGCTGCAAGCTCTGGAGCAGATTTGAATTGCAATGCAGTATTTAACGCATGCTCTGTAATTTTAGAAAGATTAAAAAAATCAGCACTTGAGGAAATAGAGGGTTATGATATTGACAAGATAGAGTTGAAAAATGAATTTGTTTATTATGATGGCAAAAAAACCGGTCTTCACTGGAAGGATTTAATTGAAAAAACTTATTATAAAAGAGTAAGCCTGTCCGCTCATGCTCATTATGCAACACCGGGTATTCACTTTGACAGGGATACAAATAAAGGTCACCCTTTTAAATATCACGTTTATGGAACTGCAATAATTGAAGCAACGGTTAATTGCCTGCGAGGCACGTATGTGATCGATTCCGTCAAAGCTGTTCATGATTTTGGAGATTCTTTAAATCCGGTCATCGATAGGGGTCAGGCTGAAGGAGCTGTTATCCAGGGCATCGGATGGATGACAATTGAAGAAATTATTTTTAACAAAGATGGGAAATTGCTGTCCGATCTTCTCTCAACATATAAAGTCCCTGATGTTCATTTTGCTCCGAAGGTTATGGAAATTCATTTTCTTAATGAACCAAATCCGGAAGGCATTTACCATTCAAAGGCTATTGGTGAGCCTCCTCTTATGTATGGCATCGCTGCTTACTTCGCAATTATGAATGCCATTCGGGCTTTTAATCCGGATAGAGAATTCAATCTGTCATCACCCATTACTCCCGAAAAAGTCCTGATGAATTTATACGCAATGAATATACCCGTATTGGATCATATGCCTGACCGGGCTAAAGCTCCGCAGCCAGCATAATATTTATGAAAGAAATTCATCTCTGGAATTTTATTCTTTCTCATCTTTCCCAAAATAAACAGGTTGTACTAGCCTGTGTATTGGATCATCAAAAAGGTTCACCTGGTAAAAGAAGTTTCAAGCTCGCAGTTTCATCTTCAGGAGATTCTATTGGTTCTATTGGAGGAGGAGTAATGGAATACAATATAATAAAGGAATGCAAAAATAGCCTGCTGAACAAAATTCCTTTAAAAAAAATTGAAACCCTCTACCATAACAGAAAAGCTAAAGGGAAAAAATCAGGTTTGATTTGTGCAGGTTCCCAAACCAATTTTATTATAACACTTGGCAAAGAAAATCTTGCAACTATTGAAAAAATTACGGATAGCCTGAAATATTATAAGCCGGGTAAAATCATTTTCACAAACTATGGAATTTTTTTTAAGAAGTCGCCACAATCCACCGGTAATTCTGTATTTAAATATATTAACGAAAATGATTGGAGTTATGAACAGCCGGTCTGTATGAAAAATATTGCTCATGTGATTGGCGGAGGACACGTAGGACTTGCTGTCTGCAAGGTGATGTCACAGCTCGATTTTTTTGTTGTTGTATATGACAGCAGGAAAGATTTGCCAACTGTGAAGGAAAATAGTTACGCTGACAAAAAAATTATCGGACCATATTCCAATTTAGGCAGTATTATAAATGAGGGAACCGATAACTTTATCGTTATTGTGACAACCGGTTTTGAGTCTGACAAAGAAGCGCTTGAACAGTTAATAAACAAGGAGGTTGGATATATTGGTTTGATGGGAACAAAGGCAAAAATAAAAAAAATATTCAATGAAGCCGTAAAAGACGGAATAAAAAAAGATTTATTAAAAAAAGTTCATGCGCCGGTAGGTATAGACATAAACAGCGATACCCCTGAAGAAATAGCAATTAGCATAGCCGCAGAAATAATAAAGGAAAAGAACAAATAGCTTGAAAAGAATTTTTAATATAAGTAACTGGTTCTTTTCCCCTCCCTTTTTTGAGTCTGTCTCAAAACATCTCTCCTTCCCAAGCCCCAGCTTGGGAAGGCTTAATTCTGCTCCAGGTTACTTACAAAGCTTGGACTTAGTAAAGTTGCAAGTTATGTTTTGAGAAGACTCTTTTTTTGGCGAGGGGGAAGGGGTGAGGTTTTGCTTCCGATTTTCTACCTCTATATGGTGAAGATTAACTCAGCTATTTAATTAAATTTTTTGTTGATTTCTTCAGATATGAAGATGAATGATTAAGCTTAAATTCTTCTACCAGAGTCTTATACCTTTTATTCAAAAAATTTAAAGTTGAGTTCATTGCTCTTTTGACAATCAAATCAACGTCTCCATTAAAATACTTTAAAATATTCAGGGCTTCCACGGGATGTTTGTTTCCAAAGCTATTATTAAAACACATTATTATATTCCAGCGAACATTTTCATCACGGATTTTACTCCACTTTTTTAATTTGCTTAATGTTTCTTTAGGAAATTTATTTCCGAAATATGAGCCGAGAATGAACGGTCCTAAATTTCTCCTGACATATTTGGAACCGTCAAACATTAAAACTTCCATGAAGGAAAATGCTTTTGATAAATTTCTTTTGTCAAGCAATGCCAGTGCGGAAAAAAGAACGGCTCTTCTTATATTTTCAGAAGGATGAGTTCTCAATTGGAGAATAGTTTCATAAAAATCCTCATTATGCTGTAATGTTTGTATAAAGGCTCCTGCGGCATATTCTCTTACCTCCCAGTTTGGATCATCAGCAGCTTTTAATAACAGCTCTTTTACTTTTTTAGGATTATATTTAAATCCTTTCCAAACCAGAGAAATACCCATCTCTTTAAATGCATCTTCTTTCCGGTTGCAGAAAATGTTGCCAATTGTAAAATAATCTCTTTCGTTATTAACGGATTTCTTTGAAAGATTTCTGATTATTTCATTAATTACAAATCTTTTATCCCTGGTTTTTGCAGTTCCGGCATGACCTGTCTTAACTTTCTCAATTAGTGGAATAGTGGAAGAATAATCTTTTTCTTCAATAAACCTGGTAATTTGCAACTTATCCTTTTCACTCAGGAGTGAATCTTTCATACTTAAATTTTAGAATAAATTAGTTAAAATAATGAATCATAAAAATTTACTAAAATTTATTTGATTAATAAAATTATCGATACATCCTTGATAATAATGCTTTTACTACTTGTCTAGCAAAATCCCACACAACTGTCCTTTGAGAGAATTCAGTCCTCTTTCGATCCTGAATAAAACAAACCACTTCCCCTCTCCTTTTTTAAATTAGTACAGAATTAAACCTTCCCAAGCTGCTCGCCCGCGGCAAAGCGGAGCGGGGGGCTTGGGAAGGAGTGAAAAAATCTGTCTTTGCGAGGAGGGCGGTGTTCTTCCGCTCGACGAAGCAATCTCTCGTTTTATTAATCTGTCTTTGGAAGGAGGACGGTGTTCTTCCGCTCAACGAAGCAACCTCTCTTTTATCCAGTAGGAATATTATATCGGTAGATTGAAGACCTAATGCTTCAAGACCCCGTCAGGGACGAAATATTATTTTTAATTTAAAACTTTCACAAAATTTATTTCGTCCTACGGGACTAAAACAAAACTAACTTTGCTACCAATATAAAGTTCCTACGGGACTAAAAGAAGCGAAGGCTGCTCTCAAAATTCAAGTAAAATTACCAGGTTACAGTATTCCTTAAATCCACTGCCAATATGCTTTACTTATTCCCCTTTTTTTATTTT
>JBBSDT010000179.1:0-6937 GCA_038240405.1 Ignavibacteria bacterium | reverse complement strand
CTCTTTGCCAGATATGTCAAAAACTTTTAGCTTAACATAACTACTAACAATTAACTGATAATTAATAACTGTTACAGGATTAAAGGGGTTTGGATAATTCTGGCTCAGTGAAAATAACAATGGTATCTCGTTGCTTAGTTTTTTTACATTCAAAAATATTGTATCACCTCCAGTCTTTGCGTGAATACCGGTAATATAATTCGGATAGTTAGCATAAGCCCACCCGTATTTTTTAGTAAAGAAATTAATATACTCATAGCTCGCAATATGTATGCTTGTATCGGGTATTTGATAAAACCAATTCATCCCTTGGTTTGTTGTCCTATATAATATTCCTCTATATTCATTCCCTAAATAATGCACCCAACCTCCGCATCCCCATAATGTATCTTTATTTATATTCATAAAACTCGACATTACATTTTCAGATATTAATCCACCACTAGGTATAGATTGTTTCATCCAATTTATGCCTCCGTTGGTTGTAAATTTCATTGTATCACCTATAGTTTTCCAACCCTTTAAGCTATCAATGAAATACATTTCTATAAATCCATTCTCACCTGGAATGTCAATCCAATTGAATCCTCCATCAGTTGTTCCAAAAAGACGAGATGTATGGTAGCTATAAAAACCGAATTCAGAATTTATCATATATATTCTTGTAGGTGGAAAACTTGCCGAATTATACTGAAGAATCCAATTTGCCCCTCCATTTATTGTCCTGAACACCCCACCATTAAATCCATTATCATCCGTGAGCCAAATCGTATCTTCATTAGGAGCAAACATATCATCAAAGTGATTTGCAAATGATGCATTCAAAGAAAACCAGTTATCTCCTCCGTTTGTAGTTTTAATGACAATCCCCCCCACGGCATTGAAACCTCCACAAACAAAACCGGTATTTTGATTTATGAATCTTACCCTGCTTAAATCTCGGTAAATAGTATTTATGATAAACCAGTTATCTCCTCCATTCGTCGTTTTAATTACATAGTTCGTATCTCCTCCGCTTTGATTCCCAGTAATTCCATATCCGGTTAAGCTATCTAAGAATGTAACATCAGATAGAGGCCTGTTATTTAAGAATGGCAGAAACTGCTGATACCAACCGCTTGGAGGATTGTGCGCGAAGTTGAATGCGATAATGAATAGAATAATGCTGAAATAAAATAATACCGTTGAAAGTTTATTTTTATTCATAACAGTTTTGATTTTATTTAATCAAACGTATCGAACAAATTACTCAGAATCAATTTCTAAAGTACTCTTTAATTTTTGGGAATTGCATTTATTTTTGAAAAGCTGCAAGGTTCTGGGGTAGGAAAGCTTTTCTTCCTTTAATATAAATAACAGAAACTATTTACAAACAATATAAGAAGAATGATTTAATTGTCAAATTGATTAATTCTTCAAAAGTAATTTTACCATATACAACGATAAAAAATTAACAAGAAAGTTGAATTGTTTGACTTTTATCATCAATAAACAGAAGTATGTTCTTAAACCTCTTTTCTGCCATGGTTTTTTATTTTGATTTTTAAGGATTTTTCTATCCAACATCAACACTATAAGACCATCTGAGTGACTTAATCATTGCATATTATAATTCGAATAATTTCATAAGTAAAATAACTCCGTAGTATTGGGAATTGAGTATTGAGTATTGAGTATTGGGAATTGGGAATTGAGTAATGTGTATTGGGAATTGGGTATTTGTTGCATTTCCGGTATATTTTCTAAATATAAGATTCATTTCAAGAACTTCGCGATTGATTTTCAGTAGTTTTCTTTTGATTTTCGGTTGTTCGCTTTTGATTTTCAACTGTTCGCATCTCCGTTCAGGAGTTCGCGGTCGCAAAACAACTTTTAGATTTTAATTTTGAAGTGTTCGCGATTGATTTTAGTCATTTCGCACTTCGGTTTTGTCTTTTCGCTTTTGTGTTTCGACTGTTCGCAGCTCATTTCGTTACTTCGCTTGCGTGTAATTTCTCTTCGCGGTCCTGTAAATGTATTCCGCGATTGATTTTCAAGTGATTTCTCGTATGTAAATTTACTTTTCTCATCTGCTCCGGGACTTTTCTCTCCCGTTTCGTTTCTTTTCTCTCGTGTAAATTCGCTAAGTTGTCTTGCTCCGAATGATTTCTCCGATGTTTTGTTTCTTTATTCTGCTGTTTCGTTTCTTTATTTCACATTCCCGTTGCTTCTTTTTCCGGTCCGGAGACTTCTTTCCGGATTTTACTTTCTTTCTTCATTAGCGCGGAATGGTTGTTCCGGAATTCAGTTCTTTTTCGGGCAATTCTGATTTCTTTGCACGGAATTAACCTTTTTTGCACAAATCCTGCACTAGGATTAAACTGATTAAATGAAGACTATGATAAAAAACGCTTGAAATTCTGATGCTGTTATGCTTCTGCTATTAGTTCCTGAAAAAAAGATAAAAGAAAGCGATATAATTCCGGTTAAATATATAATCACTTTAATCATAATTCAAAACATACAAAGTTACGAATTTTAAATTCTATGTGTCAAAAGAAATTTTTGCCGGTTTCTGAAAGTGGAAAAAAGAAGGAAATGTGTAAGTGCTTGCCAGTGGCGGATTTACGGAATTGGTTTAGTTATATTTTTTGTTAGATTCCGGACCTGAACTCGTCCGTCTGAAAGATACGATCCCCCTGCAAATATACCGATTAAGTGTCAGAAACCGGTAATATAAAAAATTATTTATTTATCTTATGACATTTCCTCAACTTTTTCAATCAGCCATTCTTTACTTGGAATATCTTTTAAGTTTTTAAGCTTTTGTCTTAATCTTGTTACTTTATATGGATCATATTTCAGCCGTATTCTGATTAGTTCGGTAAGGGTATTTAAAAAAATAATGTATTTCTTCTTCATTTCATCTTTTATTAGTCGTGAATTATTCAAAAAATGTCTGTGCGCATCAATACCTGAAATAATATTTTCGAATGACCCAAGCTCATAAAGGCATTTGGCGATTAAAGTCTTTGTATCATTCTTAAAATAAAGATTATCTTGCGTGGTTACTAACAGTACGCTGAAATCAATTTTATGACATAATTCCAAGGCGGTTTCATAATTTTTTTGTACATAATTAAGATGAGCATTTGAGTAAGCAACAATACTTTTGCGGCTTTCAGGATGAATCAAATTTTTATACTTTAAAATAAAATTCTTTAAAATATCTGTTTCTTTATGATTAACACAGTGAATTACAATATTCCTGTAAATATTTAAGCTGATAAAACCTTTATGTTTATAGGTCACAATGTCAAACTTTATCATTTCCATTAAAATATTCAGCAATTCCCTGTCATAGAATCCATTCCCCTGATTTTTCTTTTTCAGACAATAAGTCTGCATCATGGAATATATGTTCTTCTTATCGAGCTTATCAAAGGATGAATAATGTAGCCGGAAATACTGTTTAACTTTTTTGTAATTATTTTCGTCATTCTCATCAAAAAAACTTAAAGCGATATAATAATAAATTTGTAATATAGGAGAATCCTGAAATTCATTTTTTCTTATTTTTACATATTCCAACGAATGTTTTAAAAAACTGAAATCATGCACGATTTTGGCTCTTTGTTCTTCTATAATAAGCTGGAAGAAACTTTCCATCAAAGTAATCAAGAAAAAAATTATTTTACTTTTTATTTCATCCGGCCTGTGGCTTTCCAAAAGTATCTTATCCGAACCCATAAAGCTTTTCATTCCGTAAAGAAATATTTTATCTTCGTAGTAACGTTCATCCTTCAAGTCATTCATTTCGATTTTTTTTTCAAATTGCATTACTTTTCTTTCTAATTCTTCGTTAATATCCCGTTTATGGAACTCTTCTATGAGAATCTTTTCATAATAATCGCTTTTACTAAAATTAATATATCTTATAAAATCCTCCGTAAGAATATTAAGATCAGATAAAAGATTCCTTATATTGACTTCGACATATTTTACATTTCCATATAACTGCCGGAATATTTGTTCCTTGTTAAGGTTTATATTTTCATAAGCCGGATGATACCTTTTTAAAACTGTGAAAAGATTTACTACTTTTGTGTTTTTATTATGAAAAGGCGAGTTTAAAAAATCTTCGAATTTTTTTAGCTCCTCGTCTGAAAAAGTTTTCAATATTGATAAGACTTTGCTTTTTATCATAGCATTCAATTTAAATCTAAATATCACTTCTTGAAAGTCAGGATGATATGTAAATCTTAACCTGTCTTAACCTGAACACATTCAAACTACTATTGACCTTATATTTCAATAGTATTAAATTGCATTAATTTAAATTTTATATACTTCTGAGAGATCTTTTAAAATCTGCCTCTAAATCTTTTTCTTAATAAAAGCCATTGAAAGTAAGGAGAAATAAGACACATTTGAAGGATCTATTCAAAGAAACCGGAATTATATATTTAAACTCTAATGTTTATATAGTTTTACTACAATAATAACATATGAAAAACATAATTTATTTTTCTGTCATATTACTTTTCTGTACAACTAATCAAATATTTTCTCAACAAAAAGAGGAAATGGTTATTCGTCAGGATTTTGTTCCATTGCTTGACAGCCTGATAGTTCCCCCAGCTGACTGCAGAGAAGCCAAAAATCTTGTTGTTCAGGATACAACTAACAATGAATACTCATTAATTTCAACTCTTGATAATCAGGATAAGAGAATTCAAGCTTTGACAGACCTTATTAATAATTATATAAATGGGAATAAAATGAACAGAGCGCAGGATTCATACTCTCCTACCGGTAATGTTCCGGATCAACGGGGAAATATTCCACACGGAGATTTCAGACGAAATAACGGATTTGACTCCGGCCCTGAATTTAAAGATATAAGAGAAGATATGCAGGATGCAAATGTTTCCATGGATAGAATGGTTGTTATAAAAGAAAAGTTTAAAAATGAACTCACTGAATTGCAGTCTTCTGTCAATGAGAGGCTTCATAAAACCTTGAAAACCGACTACCCATCTCATGTAGATATTATAAATGATTTCATGAAATCAGCGAGCGGTCTTTATAAACAATATCATTTCGAATTCAGGAACAATATGAAACAAATTGATGATATTATAAAGAGGTACGATTATGGTTCGAAGTTCCGGTCTTATCCTTTAAGCACAGCAATACTAAAATTCCAGTTAACAGAAGCAGATGATATTAGATTTCTGCTTAACATTACGAAGGAATTTGCCTTTTTAGGAGCAAAATTTTATGATGAAGCCAGATAGTATTGGGTATAGGGTAGTGCGTAGTGGGTAGTGCGTAGAAAAAACATAATACTCCAAACTAAACCCTGTTACTCACTACCCAATACTCAATACTCAATACTCAATACAATACCCAATACTACATACTCAATACCCATTACTCAATACCCGATACCCAATACCTTTTAAGCCGACCTCACATATCCTGTATCCAGCTGCAAAAACTTATCTTCAATCCAGCTTTTGTGCGACATATTTTTTTCCAAATTTTTAGAAATTAAATATTTGATTGCCGGCTGATAAGAGCTTCTATATAAAATCATTTTTTCTAAAATATGAATAAAATTTCTGTTCACCTTCTTTTAAGAAACGGATAAAACTTTGTCATTGGATAAAAAATGCTTGTAGCTGTCTATAAGCGATAAAGCATTTTCTGTAAGACCTAATTCATAGTAAGTCATTAGCATAAAGTTTTTCAAATCAATTTTAAGCATAAAGTGATTAAGATCGACTTTGTTGAAAAAGTTTATTGCCTCTGCATATTTACCCCGGTGGAAATAATATTGAGCAAAGCTGTAATTGTACATATTATTTCTTTTGTCAGGAGGAAGCGCCGGCTGATATTTCTTTATAAAATTAAAAGTCCACTTAAATTTTTTCAATTGAAGTCCAAGATTCAATATTGTTCTGAATAACTCAATGGCAATATATTCATACATTGAAGATTTGTAATAACCCTTGATTAAAATAAAATTATATATATTAAATAACTCTTCATCGAATTTGGCAGAATCCCTTGTGTTTTTTTTCCTCATACAATATCTCATAATCCGTCCAAAATGAAATCTTTTTTCATCCATACCAAGCGTATCAAGATTTTTCAATAAATATCTTTTATAGTTGTAATAATTTTCGTCATTCTCAGTACCTGTAAACATTTTTAACAATAACAAATACAAATTAAACATTACAGAATAAGATTTGTTTTCAGAATCTGAAATTACATATTGCGTCAAATCTTCAAAATCAATTTTCCGGAACAACTGAAGGACGAAATTATTCTCATCTATCTTAAATGTTTTTTTCAAAGTAAGGATATTATCGTAACTTCTTATCATTTCCCTTACAAAAAAATATGTTATAAATTTCCCTCTGGCTGTTAAAAGATCACTTTGTCCTGAAATTCTTGATAAATTTGATTTTGGCTTATAATAAAGGAAAAAATTGTGTGTGTCATTAATTAACCTGTATTTGTTAATGAAATAATCATTTTCGTCCTCTTTTGAATTATTAAAAAGAAGATTCACTTTATCAATATTCTGTCCCACAAATTTTATGAGTTTCCTTTCAAAATATTCTTCCCTTAAAAAATCCTGCTGCTCAATTTCTTTATTTTGAATGTTAACCTGAATAAGATATTTTTCTAAAATTGCCGCAAGCTCGGAAAAATAATTTTTTATTGTTGATTTTTTGTAGGCAGCGCCGGGATTAACTTTTTCACTAAGAGCTTCTTCAGTTAAATATGGCGAATAAAAATGAGGATAAAATGATATGAGTGAATTATAAAACTTTACAAGCTTCCCACTTTCATTAAAAAAGGGTAATTTCAAAAATTTATTAAACCTTCTTTTGTCTTCAAAAGAAAAACTCTTAATAATTTCAATTGCTTTATATTGCAT
>JBBSDT010000178.1:0-7050 GCA_038240405.1 Ignavibacteria bacterium | reverse complement strand
TGATTTCAGATAGTTCAGTAATAGGGGTAATATTAATCGGGATAATAATTTTCGGAATTTATTATGCCAAGCAGAAAAAGAATTCTATTTTAAGTTTACTTACACTCTCTTTATTCCTGATAATTTTAGGCTATTCTACATATACCTCCATTTTGGAAAGAGCGAACGTTAATAACCTGCCGATAAATGAAAACAGTCCCTCTAATCTTGAAACCCTTATATCATATTTAAATCGTGAACAATACGGCCAGCAGCCTTTAATAATGCCAAGACGTTATTCACAGGAACCGCAGCATCAGCAGGAATATCAAAAGTATTCAAGCGATATGGAATTTCTATGGAAATATCAGATCAATCACATGTTCAACAGATATTGGTTCTGGAATTATATCGGAAGGGCAGGATATAATCAAAATGACGGAATTGATTTTAAAAAGTTTTTTGCAATACCATTTCTGTTTGGTATGTTCGGACTATTTTATCAATTCCGGAAAGACTGGAAGCTGGGATTTGTATTCCTGATGATGTTCATTCTGATGGGAATCATAACTGCATTATATCAGAATCAGCAGGAACCGCAGCCGCGGGAAAGGGATTATTTTTATGTAGGAGCTTTTATGGCATTTTCGCTTTGGGTAGGAGTAGGTGTTGCCGGAGTGATCGAATTAATCTCAGAAAAAGTAAACAAAAAATCTTTGCTTGCTGTTTGTTCTGTTGTTTTAATCCTTTCTTTTGCAGCAGTGCCTCTGAATATGCTAAGAGTCAATTATTATTATCAAAGCAGAAATGGAAATTATTTACCTTATGATTACGCATATAATATATTACAAAGTCTGGATAAGGATGCTATACTTATTACAAACGGGGACAACGATACATTCCCGCTATGGTGTCTTCAGGCAGTATATGGTGTACGGACCGATGTAAGGATTGTAAATTTATCACTTGCCCAGACAGACTGGTACAATCTCCAATTAAAGAACGAAAGACCCTATGGTTCTCTTACCGTTCCAATGACATTCAGCGATGCTCAGTTAAAAAAGCTTCAAGCGGTTCAATGGGATGAAAAAAAATCTGTATCGTATGATGTTCCTGTTACTGCGTATCCGGATACAATGAGAAATAAACCTAACCTTCCTACAAAAATAGTTACAACTATTCCGCCTACAATCCGCCAGCAATCCGGCAGTCAGACCATAACGGCTTTGAAGGCTAACGATTTGCTTCTTATGGATATAATTAAAGCTAACAAATGGGAAAGACCATTCTATTTTTGTATTACAGTAACTGAAGATAATTATGTAGGATTGGGTGATTATCTAGTAATGGAAGGAATGGCGCAAAGGCTTGTTCCGTTCAAATCCGCAGATGCAAGCGGACAGGGAATGAATATTGGCATAATGAGGAAATGTCTTTTTGACTTAGCTGCAGAGCCTTCCAAAACTCCAAAATACGGTTTCAGATTCAGAGGACTTAATGACAAAAATATATTTTATAATGAAGATCAGACACGTATGTCTCAGACTTACAGAACTGTTTTCCTCAGGCTTGCTTACAGTTATGCTGCAGATTCGTCAAAGTTTAACCTTGCAGAAGAAGTTTTGGATAAGATGCAGACGGATATTCCGCGCGATGTTATTGCAATGGATTACCGGATCGAGTATGACGTCGCTATGCTTTACAATAAGCTTGGCAATAAACAAAAATTCAACGAGCTTGCAGATGATGTGGAGAAAAGAGCCGAAGAAGAACTAAAAACATCAACAGAAAATGTACAGTCCTATTATAATCCATACAGAATTCTACTTGATGTATATGAAGCAAAAGGGGAATATCAACAGGCACTTGACCTTCTGAACCGTCTGTCTGTCATGAGTCCCGGAGATGCAAGCATAAAACAAAAAATAGAATCAATTAAACAAAAGATGAACAATCCTTCCGGAAAATAATTTTCTAAATTAATGAACGGCAGTTTACTGTCGTTCATTAATATATATTTATGTCTAAAAAACCCGCACAGAGTAATATTCAAATTAAAAAGCCTGTCAATAACAATAATGTAGTTTATGGCTCCTTATTGGTTATATTTGTATGTTTTGTTCTTATCTGCATCAGTAACAAATTTATTCAGGATGATGCTTATATAAGCTTTCGATATATACAAAACTTTGTAAATGGCAACGGACTTGTCTTCAATATTGGTGAAAGAGTTGAAGGTTATACGAACCTGTTATGGGTTTTGATCTTAAGTGTATTTGTTATGATGAAAATGAATGTTGAAAGTATTGCTCAGATTCTCAGTGTATTATTTGGAATAGTCGTGCTATACATTACTTTTAAAATTTCTGAAATAATTGATGTAAAAGATGACACAAAGTTATTAAAGAAAACAAAAAATGAAGAACCTTCGACCTCACTGAAATATTTAAATTTAATTCCCTCTGTACTTTTAGTCTGCACTGCTTCATTCATATTCTGGTCAATAAGCGGTATGGAGAGTACCATGTTTATTTCATTTACTATGCTTGGCATTTATTTTTACATCAAAGACAGGAACATCGGTAAAGTTAATTATAAATTCCCGATATTTATTCTTTTAGCAACTCTCACCCGACCGGAAGGATTATATTTTTTTGGATTAATAATAATTCATAAATTTATATTTGATCTGAAGGAAAATAAATCAGAAGGCATAAAGATGTTCTTTTCCAGGAATAATCTTATTTCTTACAGTGTATACATTGTCCCTGTTATTTTTTATTTCATTATCAGGTATTCATATTACGGATATTTGTTTCCGAATACTTATTATGCCAAAACCGGTTTTTCTGCTGCATACCTGAACTCTGGAATTGAATATTTTACAAAATTCTTGACTTCTTATCTTCTTTACGGAATAGTTTTAATTGCACCATTATATCTTTTTAAGACGAAAGATAATATTTTTGAAGTTTCCTTATTCTATCTGATTATTGTCGCTTTCATGCTATATGTAATTTCTGTTGGAGGTGATGTGCTCAAGCAAAACAGATTTTTTCTTCCTGTATTGCCGTTAATATATATATTGTTTGCAAAATTCCTGACTAAGTTATATTATATCTTAAAAAATAAATTAAGTTCAGGAACAGCATTAGTCTCAGTATTCATAATCAGCATACTGCTATGTATATTTTATTATTCATCACAAAAAGAAAATCTCGATAAAGATATTCAGAGCGAGAACGGGCTGGTTGATAAGATGAGAATTTCAGGAAGCTGGTTCAAGAATAAGCAGATTCAGCTTGGACGTCCGCTTAATCTTGCTGCAACTACTATCGGCGCTGTTTCATATTTTGCCGGATCAAATGTTAATGTGATTGATCTTTTGGGTCTTACAGATAAGGAGATCGCACATAATCCAAAAATTATTCCGGAAATTTCCGAATTATCTGTTGGCTGGAGAGAAAGGAATTATAATGCTGATTATGTTATGAGCCGTTCACCCGATTACATTTATTTTTCCACGGGAGTGAAGCCAAGCGCTTATGCGGAACGCGCATTATATACAAATGGGAATTTTGTAAATAATTATTTCCCATATTATTTTTCAGATAAAGCAAACAACTTCACCGATGTTGTCTATAAAAGAAAATCTGATGATGAAATTAAAGAAATTAAATGGGATTTTCCGGGCAATCCTAATTATAAGCTGACTTATGTAAATATGTTTAATCAGGCTATGAATACCTCAAAAGATAAGTCCAGAGCGCCTACAGCTCTTAGTGAATTTAAACAATCCATAGATATTGGTCCAGCCGGATTCGGGCTTCCTTATCAGTATATAGGCGACATTTATTTACAGCAGGGCAAAAAAGATCAGGCAATAGAGAGCTATCGTAAGTCGGTAGAGCTTAATGATCATAATGTTCTAGCCAGTTACCAGTTGTATCAGCTGTATAGCGAGAAAGGGGATACTGCAAATGCAAATCTTAGTCTGCAAAATGTCCGGAAGTATGACCCTGAAATATTAAGATAGAATCCGGAAAATATCTAATGAAAATTCTTATCAATGCACTTTCCGGCAACGGAGATGCTCTCATGTTTTCACCTGCTTTACGCATTCTCAAAGAAAAACTTCCGGATTCCCAGATCGATATGCTGGTGATGTTCAGGTCAGTTCAGGAAATGTATAATAATAATAATGCCCTCAATGAAATCCATTTTATTGATTTTCTAAAACAGCCTAAATTAAAATCCTTATCCGATGTCAGAAAACTTGGTAAGAATGCTTACGATTATTCCATAAATGTTTATCCTGCGAACCGGTTCGAATACAATCTAATTAATTATTTTCTTGGAGCAAAAAATAAAGTTGCACATCACTATACTCATTCTAATATTTTAAGGGCGGAATTCTTAAATAGTACTCTTATTAAAGAGCAAAAAGACAGGCATAACGTTTTACAAAATCTTGATCTTGTTAAAACTATTGTAAGCGCTGTAGACACGGAAGCCGGAACAATGGAAATTGTTATCAGCAACGATGATAAATTAAAAGCAGAGAATTGGCTCACAGAAAATAACCTAAGGGATAAATTTTTAATCGGCTTTCACCCGGGCTCGTCTGTTTTGAAGAATCATATTCATAAGCGCTGGTATAAGAATAATTATGCGGAGCTTGGGAAAAAATTAATGAATGATTATAATGCAGCCATTCTTCTTTTTGGAAATGAATTTGAGTTGAATGAACAAATTAAAAGCATGCTGAACAATGAAGCTGTAATTGCCTCAACTTCAAACTATATGGATTCGATTGCACGGATGGAGTACTGTAAGTTGTTTGTCTCAAATGATACGGCATTCATGCATTCTGCGGCTGCGCTGCAGATACCTACCATTGGAATCTTTGCTTATACTAACTATAAAGAACTTTATCCCTGGAAAACAAAAAACATTATAATCCGCAAAGACTTACCCTGCAGTCCGTGTTTTTATAACTCCCCGAGTCCTGCAACATGTATTTATGAAGGCAAAGAAGAATTCAAATGTATTAAGAGGATCGATGTGGATGAAGTGTATACGGCAGCAAAGAAACTGTTACAGTAACTTTATTTAATTAATAAAATCCCAGACAATTGTAAACCTCGAGATGCTGTTCAAAAAACCTCCGCGGTCGTCCAGTGGAAAGAGATACGAGTTGTAAACAAGGCTGTTAAAAATATTTGCCACCGTTAGGTTTATGTTTGCATGTCCAATCCTTGCACCGACATAGAAGTCGGCAATAAACTGGTTTTTTTGCGGGAAAGGTTCGCTAGTATCGTCCGATACATACAGGGTCTGAAACTGTTTTGTTATGTAATTAATTTGATAATATTTTAATGTTATCCCTGTTTTGATTTTTAGCTTTTTATTGAATAGCACATCTTTGTATGCAATACCTGATTTTAAATAATATTTCGGAAAGGTAGTGTATTCTGCATAGTTAAGGATTGCGGTAAAATCAAAATGATTATCTATATAACTTATAGTAGCGTTACCTCCATTATAACCTTTATTTGGACTGTCATGATGATTTCTATATGCTAAGAAGTCTGATGAAAAATTTTTATAAGAAAAATTAATTCCCGCCTCAAATAAATTGATGGGAGTATCAATTATAGTGGCTGATTCCTTATCTTCATAAACTTTATTAGGAAATTCATTCATTTTGTATTTAATCCTGTTAACGCCACCGTGAATAATTAATGCCATTGTCTTATCACTGAACAATTTGAATGATCCCTCCAATCCAAGATTAAGAAAATTTCTGCTGTCAATGTTATCATTTCTTATTAAGGCGGTTACTGAAAACAATTTATATAAAAAATCAAACTTTGATCTGAGGGAATAATAATTTTTTATAAAAGCACTTTGGGGCTTAAAAAGATCACTATTAAAATAATTCAGATACAGATCTGCTCCTAGCAAAACATTTGATTGTATCGTTCTAGTATTTATAATATTGAGGTTTTGCGTTAAGTCCGCACCGTATAAAATCGTATGAAAATAACCTGAAGGAAGATTTGTTACAGAAAGAACGCTGTCATCACCGTTGTTCAGTTTCCGATAGGAGTTATTGCTATACAAGATAAGCTTTGTCAAAGAAGTTTGATTACGCAGCAAACGGGCTGTAATAGTGGCATCATAATAATAGTTTTCCAAATGTTCATTTGTGTTCGGATGAATTACTGTTGCAAGAGTTGGATCTGTCAGTAGATTGTTATTCGCTGAATATACCAAACCGTCATTTAATCCACGGTCATAATTATTAAGATAAAAATTAATCTTTGCATTAAATTTAGGAGAAAGAAAGAAGTTCAATCTTCCTCTTCCGCGCCATATATTGAAATTTGAATTCTTATACCTTCCATCAAGTGAATGCTTCGTAAGTCCTAACTGGAGATTAAATTTTCTTGATAAAGGCTGGCTCAGAAAAACATCGGCGAACAATGAGGCAAACCTATCCTGCGAGAATCTTAATTGTGAAAAAGGTTTCGGCTGAAAAATATCCTTCGTGATAACGTTAACCGCTTTAGCGGATGAATTTATTCCATAAAAGAATGATGCAACATTTGATATTTCTTCAATTTTATCGATTTCATTTATTGAAATATTTTGGATATCGAAATTACCTCTTAACCGGTCATTCAGCTGAATTCCATCCCTGTAGATGCCAACATCATAACTTTGCCCGTTATTAAAATTAATATCATTTCTTCCACCCAAACCAAAATCATTGATAAAATACCCCGCTCTTTCATTCATTATTTCCGATAAGCTTCTTTTATCATTCCATATATATATAGAATCATAGCTGAATTCATCCGAAGTGCCGGAAAGACGTCTCGCTTCTTTTATTTTGTTTATATCAAAGGGGAATTTGTTAGTTGAATCCGGTAATTTATTTTGCGGGAAAATTGCATGGGTTAGAAACAGCAAAATGGCAGAGAGAATAAGTTTCATTTAATCATTTTTAGATTATGAATTTATTCCTTTTGTTCAAGATTCTTCGGATCTTTGCTGTGCTTTATC
>JBBSDT010000177.1:0-7087 GCA_038240405.1 Ignavibacteria bacterium | reverse complement strand
TTCCCAAAGAGAATCTCCTGAATTATTCAGTTCTAATAGTAAGGAATACCCATTACATAATTTATATTTATATTTTAACCCTGAAATAATATAATTTCCATTCGGTTTTTCAGAGATCGAGTAAAATACTTTTATATCACCGGCATAGAAATATCTTTGCCATTTCAGATCACCTAAAGAATCAATTTTAAGTACATATGCTGGAGAAGGGGTAGAGGGTGGCTGATATCCGGTAATTGCGTACCCACCATCACTGGTTTTTATCATATCGGTAGGGATTATATATTGACTGTCTTCATAAGTTTTAAGCCAGACAGTATTTCCGTTAGAATCTAATTTCAAGGTAAATACTGACAAAGCTTCACCTGTAATAATACATCCTCCATCTCCTGTTGAAAGAATAAAATGACCTTTGATTCCATTAAAATATTTTGTCCATATTGTATCTCCGTTTGGTTTTAACTTTAATATAATCGCCCTGCCGGAAGATAAAAAGCCTGTCAGATAAATATTACCATTTGTAGCTTCGCATAATCCTCTTCCGTTATCATATGAATTTGACTGCCCATTGTATAACCTTTGCCAGGTTATCGATTGTGAATGAATGTTAGAAGTTTCACAAAAAATAGATAGTATAAAACAAAATATATTTACAAATTTAACCATATTATATTTTTATTAAACTTATCCAATGTAATTTCAATTAACAAAGAGTAAGATAACATTTGTGACCTTTATTCGATAACCAGGATGCGACATTTACGAGTTATGAATTCCAAGTTAGAAGTTAAAAAATACCTGTAAAGAAAAATTTGGAAATTAAAATTTACCAGCGAATAGATGCCACAAGCAAATAAATGAGGGATAAAAAGAAATCATTCTTCTCATAATTGTTCTTTCCTTTTGGGGAGTTTCAAAAAGACTCGTGAATAAATGTTAACTAAATAAATTCAAATAGCAAGTATAAAGAAAAATAAATGAAAATTTTATTTGCCAAGGTTTTAGAAATTGCAAAGTGTAAAGAAAACCTTCGGTTTATGGTTTCAAAATTGATTCTTAAAAAGTTGGGTATTTATATTTGAGATTGCTGATTGGATGACCCAGAGGGTACCCCCGGCCTAAAGATTGCCGGAATGACAAGGTGGAGTTATAGGATTCCGGCTCGCCTCGCTGAGCTTGACGAAGCGGACCTAAAGATCGCGGGAATGATATGTCGAGCAATTTTCAATTATTAATTATCCATGTTCAATGTTTGTTAATTGATACTAAATCATGCAATCCTTTAATCATTAAATCCTGGTTCAAAATGATGCTGATTGGATTTCCGCTTACGCGGGAATGTCAGATCGGACGGGTTGAGATTGCTTCGTCGTCCCAAGTACTCTGCACTCCTGGCGAGCAAAGACAAATCAGGTTTCTAAGTTATGATTCAAAAGGGGAATAGAAATATTATTTATCCTGATAAGCTCTTTCAATTTATCAATAATCTTATCTTTAGACAAATCCTTCATGCATATGTTTCCGATAGGGCAATCAAGCAAATTGCAATACAGGCAGTCCAGTTCCTCTTTAACTATTGACAAATTCTTTTCTCCGTACGGACCCTGAAGCTTCGGATTTGTCGGACCGTATATTCCCAGGGTAGGAACATCTACAGACACAGCCATATGTAGAGGACCTGAATCATTCCCAATCACCAGCTCACATTTTTTTATAATTGCGCCCAGGTATCTGATAGGACTGTCCGGGATAACAAATATATTATTTTTGGTAATGTTTTCTTTAATGTAATAGCAATCTTCTTTTTCTTTTTTATTTCCCCAGAATAAGATAAAATTAACATCATATATAAGATTCAGCATGTTTATCAGTTCAATATAATCTTCCTTTTTATAACGTTTGGATTCCCATCCTCCGGTTTTCGAAATACCGATTATTTTTTTTGAATCAATCCCGTCAACCCGGATAAATTCATCCGCAAATTCCTGATGAACAATATTAAGAGGTAAGTATAGTTCTTTCGTAACAATCGGTATTTCCAAAGCTCTCAAGGCATCTAAATTAAAGTCTACATTATGAACAGTTCCTCCCCTACCCGGAATTTTTATATTGTATGCATAATTTCTTCCTCTGAATTTAAATCCAAATCTGTACCTTGCCGTGCTGAGAAACGTTATCAATGCGGTACGAGGATTACCAAAGAGGTCTATGATAAGATCATACTTCTGCTTTCGGATATTTTTTATTAAGCACCAGGACTTATCTTCTGTGGGATCATACGTAAAAGCTCTTGAAAGGTATGGATTATCAATTAAAATATCCCGTGAATGTCTTAATGACAGGAAATTTATCTCAGCTTCCGGGAAAAAGTTTTTGAGGTTTGGCAGAACAGGCGTGGTAAGAAGTATGTCCCCGATTCCACCGAATTTAATAATTAATATTTTTTTTATTTTGTTCTTATCTAACTTCAAATTGCCTCTTCAAATATTTTCTAATATAATAAAATTATTCTCTTTTACATTTTGAGGGATGTTTTTCTTTCTATAAAACTTTTTTTCCGGAAACCGGCATATACTGTAAAGGAAGCATATTCTGCATAATGGATTTTTAGCCTTACAGATATTTCTGCCAAATTTTATAAGATTAATATGAAGCTCGTATTTTTTTCCATCAGGAATTTCATTATTAACTATTTCGAAAGTTCTCTCAGGCGAGTTGGCGCTTACAATTCCAAGACGATTCAGAACTCTGTGAACATGAGTATCAACCGGAAAAGCATCCCTTCCCATTGCAAATAACAAAACACAGGAAACAGTTTTCTTTCCGATTCCTTTATATTTTAATAATTCATCGTAGACTTTTTCATTCTCCAGTTCATTGACAAATTCCAGATTCAGACTGCCATAGTTTATTTTCATTTCTTGCAGCATCTCTTTTATGTCCCTGGATTTGGTATTTGAAAGTCCGCAAACTTTAATATTTTCCTTTATCTTTTCTAATGGTGCCCCGGCAACTTTATCCCAGACGGGAAATCTCCTCTTTAAGTTATTAAACGCTATAAAAGAAGACTTATCGGTTGTGTTTTGTGATAGCTTTGTAGCTATAAGAACATCCAGAACCGGGGAAAGTTTAGATTTGTGGTCATTCGGTTTTCCAAAATATTCAGCAAGCTTGCCAATGACAATCATTAACTTCCTTCTATTCATCTATAATTTCTTCATAAGAATTTTTACGATTCTTTCTGAAGCTTTGCCATCCCATAGCGGAGGGATTTTTCCTCTCTTGAATTTCCCTGAAAGTATATCTTTAATATTTTTCACAATCCGGTTTTCATTAAGGTTGCAAATTACATTGGAACCCATTTCAACAGTCACGGGCCGCTCGGTATTATCTCTTAAAGTAAGGCACGGTACTTTCAGATACGTAGTTTCTTCCTGTATTCCTCCTGAATCGGTAAGGATAAAGGCGGCATTACAAGTCAGGTTAAGAAAATCAAGGTACCCTAGGGGTTCAGTTATGATAAGATTATTGATTTTCTCCATATTACTGTTAAGCCTGAATTTGTCAATCATCTTTACCGTTCGGGGATGAATGGAGAAAACAATATCCAATAAGGGTTGAATTTTATTTATACTTTTGAAAATGTTAAAGATCTTTTTTAAATTATCTTTATTGTCCACATTTGAAGGCCGGTGGATAGTGACAAGTACATAATTGCCTTTTGTTATGCAAAGTTCATTGAGAATCTTTGATCGGTTTATCTTTTTAAGATAATAAATCAGTGAATCTATCATTGCATTGCCGACGAAGAAAATTCTTTTTTCATTTATTCCTTCATTACGAAGATTTCTTATTCCGCTTTGTTCTGATACAAATAAATAATTCGAAAGAATATCAGTCACCATTCTGTTTATCTCTTCAGGCATTGACCTGTCAAAGCTTCTTAATCCTGATTCAATATGTGCAATTGGAACAGGCTTGCCGCCGGAATTTAGCATTTTGGCGCCCACAATAGATGCTGCGATTGTTGAATTTACATCACCATAAACCATTATCAGATCAGGCTTCTCTTTTAAGATTACCTTTTCAAATTCAATCATTATATGTGCTTTTTGCTGAGCGTGCGATCTTGAACCCACGTTCAGGTAAATATGGGGTTTTGGAAGTTCGAGCTCTTTAAAAAAAACATCGGACATTTTTTTATCATAATGCTGCCCGGTGTGGACTATTTTATGAATTATTTTTGATTTGTATTTAAGAAGTTCTTTGTGAATCGGTGCCATTTTCATGAAATTTGGACGGGCTCCGACAACAGAAATGATTTTTTTCAATATATTAACATCGGTTTTTGTGTCAAATTACTTAAAAAATAATTTACATTATATGATGTTTCACCTGCTTGCGCAGTACATTTGAACCAAATAAATTGAAATTATGAGTTTTTTTGAACGACTCCGGGATGGCATTAGTATCATTATGGAACTTTATGAAGGAATCAATGATTATTAATTTCCTCTTGAAACTCAGGAGCCAAATTGATATTTTTAGAAAAATAACAGAAAGGCAGTTAATATGAAAAAGAATTTTCATCCAAAGTACTATAAATGTAACGTGATTTGTAATTGCGGAGAGAATAAAGGAGTGCTATTCACAACACGCTCCACAGTTCCGGAAATTAAAGTTGAAATATGTTCTCAATGTCACCCGTTTTTTACCGGCACTCAAAAAATTGTTGATACCGCCGGACGCGTGGAAAAATATAATAAGAGATATGCTAAGTCTAAAAAGGCTGAAACAACGTCTTAATTTCTAACTTAATTACTAAATTATATTAAGCCAATATTTTTATATTGGCTTTTTTTTTAGAGACTATTTTTATTTTTAATCCTTCTTTGGTTGTGTGCAATGCTAAAGCTGAAAAATAAACCATTATGAAGATCCTCATTTACGAAGATTCCGGCTATAAGAAGCTTTATCCGTTGAATATGTTAAGAGCGACCTGCCAGATCAGGATTGGGGCAAATTCTCTTCTTCAAAGAATTGAGAATATCATAAATAATAAGTTTGAAATAACTTTACACTGCAGGAATTTTTTATCAGAATACTTAAAGGAAATACAGAATAATAAAGTTAACATAGTTACAAAAGATGACTATCTGCTTCTTAACGGAAGAGTAATATTTACATTGGAAACTATTGATTATTTACTATCAAAAAAAAATAAGAATTGCAGCTTCCGTTTTAATAACGAAATAGTTGCGGCATACATCAGTTCCGGGCACGTTCAGGTGTTAAAAGAAAAAGTACAAGATAACAACAATCTTTTTGACGATGACTTTTTTACCGGCAATGAATTTGATGATGTAAGCATCAAGAGCAGCTTCAAAATCCGGTCTGTAAAATATGCCTGGGATATAATAGATCACATGACCCATGGAGAATTGGAAAATGATTTTATTTATTATTCCAAAAAAAAGAATAAAATTTCGGTGATAAAGAACGACAAGAACTATTTAAATCATAAGAAGATCTTTTGCTCAAAGAGAGTTAATATTATGCAGGAAGTTGTTTTGGATGCCAATGAAGGGGATATTATTATTGAAGAAGATGTTACGATTGAACCGTTTGTTTTCATCAAAGGTCCCGTGTACATTGGTAAAAAAAGTTTAATTAAATCAGGAGCAAGAATATATGGTCCTTGCATTATTGGCGAATATTCTAAAGTTGCAGGAGAAATTGCCGAATCTATCCTGCATTCTTATGTAAATAAACAACATGACGGATTTCTCGGACACTCATATGTTTGCCCCTTCGTAAACCTTGGAGCTGATACGGTAACAAGTGATCTGAAAAATAATTATTCTTCTATAAAGGCAAAGATTGATAACGAAGAAGTTGATACGGGTATTATTTTTTTAGGAAGTATAATGGGTGATCATACTAAAACCTCAATAAATACAATGCTTAATACAGGCAGCAATATCGGAATATTTGCAAATATTTTCGGAAGCGGCTTTCCCGATAAAACCATTCAATCTTTTTCGTGGAATGAAACCGGAAAACCTTCCTTAAAATACAATGTTGATAAGGCTATTAGCACTGCAAAGATTGTTATGGAGCGCCGTGGTCTAAAGATGAGTGAAGAATATGAAAAATTATTGAGGTACTATTCAAGTGAAGTCAATAAATAGGTTTGATGGAGGAAAACCAGAATTTTCCTTGGTTGAAAAGAATAGTTTTATAGTCAAGTTAGCTGATTGGATGACCCAGAGGGTGCCCCGGCCTAAAGATTGCCGGAATGACAACACCAGGATATAATGTAGTACTACACTGCCTTTCTACCTTATACTTTAATTCATTTTGGTAGCCGGTATAATGCTTCCCCTGTGACATGTCGAACAAGTTACATTTGGATTTTCCGTTTTAATTTCTTTTATATCTTTCAGCATTCCACGGATATTTCCCGTCATATTCATCATTTGACGCGCAATCAGTTTTGCATCTCTTTCATTGGACGCAAAGTTCTCTGTATTATGGCAATGTTCACAACTAACTCCAAGAGCGCGGCTAAATCCTTTATTCATTATTTCTAACAACCTTTCAGCAGGAACATCTTTGAGAATTTGAATATCCTTAAATACAGAATCTGCCGGCATTTTTTCTTTTCCTTTAATAGTTTCCAATACTGCATCTACATATTTTTGCTTATCTGCATCTAGAGAATCGGATGTTATTTTAATTTGATTGTTATTTGAATTAGAAATAGTCAACGACATTATAGCTGTGACTATAATTAAGAACAAAATAAAAGTGATAAGTTTATTCATATAGTAATATTTAAATTATTAGCAAATAATTTCAAACAATATATATTCAATGTATTTTTAATACAACTTAAATTTTAGATGTCTGTCCGGTTTAGTCCGGTTTTGACAACAATAAATATTACATTCAGGTACCAGCAGAAACTTTAACTTCTTCTGTAAAATCCTTCCCCTTGCTTAGAGTATCAACTCTTTTTAAAAATTCGTCCGTGGTATTTGATTTAGGGAAAGGCGTATTTGGTACAGGAACTTTTAAGAATTTA
>JBBSDT010000176.1:0-7093 GCA_038240405.1 Ignavibacteria bacterium | reverse complement strand
TTATTAACAGGAAAAAAGATACAGATAAGCATGTCAGAGAAAGGTAATCCGTATGAGAATGCGGTAGCAGAAAGAGTAAACGGAATATTGAAAGAAGAATTTATGTTATCGGAAACCTTTAAGACACAAGCTTTAGCAATCGCCTCAGCCAAAGAAGCAAAAAAAACATACAATGAATTCAGACCACATATGAGCATAGATTATATGACTCCTAATCAAAAATATGCAGCATAAAAAGTTATGAACATGCTAACAAAAAGAAAGAAAAAAGAAGCAAAAAAGAAAGAAAAAAAACTACTATTACTACTACTTTTTTTGTAAACTTTTTCTAGGACGAGACAGGGTAGATTAAAATATTAATGTTATGCATGACTATAAGAAGTTGAAGATATGGATAGATTCAATGAAGTTAGTCAAAGAAGTTTATTTGTTGACAAAGAAATTTCCCTCGGACGAGAAGTACGGGTTAGTAAGACAAATTAATAGATCTGTGGTGTCTGTGGCTTCGAACATTGCGGAAGGTGCGGGAAGAAATACAAACGGTGAATTTAAAAATTTCTTAGGAAACGCAAATGGATCACTTTATGAGTTGGAAACCCAGTTAATAATAAGAAAAGACTTAGGTTCATCCCCGACAACGATTGTCAAAGTTTAATAAGCAAAATAGATATTCGGGAAAAAATGATTTATAAATTAATTACTTCCTTTAAGAAATAAAACCTATGCAACTCAATACCCAATACTCAATACCAATAAATCACCTATCCAATACTGCTGCCATAAATTCTCCTTCACATACCAGCTCTCCTCCAATATAATTTTTGTAAGCTTTACCTCCAATTTTACATATTCCTCTTCTATAAGACAGCAGGTACATTTCAAAAATCAGCTGATCTCCGGGTGTTACGGGCTTTCTGAATTTAACTTTTTCAATTGATGCAAAATAAGCCATCTTACTTTGCGGGTCTTCCAGTGTGTTAAGCAGCAAAATAAATCCGCATTGTGCCATTGCTTCAATTATCAGCACGCCCGGCATTACTTTTTTATTAGGAAAGTGGCCGTTGAAAAACGGCTCGTTATATGTTACATTTTTTATTCCTACTATTCTCTTGTTAACTTCCATTTCTATGATTCTGTCAACGAGTAAAAACGGAAACCTGTGGGGCATAATCTCTAAAATTGCCTCAATATCAAAAACACAATTTTCGGATTTCATCACCTGGAACTGCTTTTCAATTTTCTTTTGCAGGTAAAGCTTTCTTAGTATTTTTGTAAATTCCACATTAGATTTATGTCCCGGACGTGCTGCAAGTATCTGTCCTTTTATCGGAGCTCCTATTAGTGCGAGATCGCCGATGAGGTCAAGAAGCTTATGCCTTGCCGGCTCATTTTTATATCTTAGCTGTTTATTATTTAATATTCCGTTTGAGCCAAGGATAATGCTTTCTTCAATCCCTAATTTACTTTTCATTGCATTAAATTCCTGATCCGATGAATCTTTATCAACTATCACTATTGCATTGTCCAGGTCTCCGCCTTTTATAAGCCCCTGATCTCTTAAAAATTCTATTTCACTTAAGAAACAAAAAGTTCTTGATGGGGCAAATTCTTTTTCAAATTCCTTTTGAAGATTAAACAAGCCCGTATGCTGCACTCCAAGCGCCGGGTTATTGTAGTCAATCATTACGGAAATTCTGAAGTCATCTTTTAAAGGAAGAGCGACTATATCAACATTATTTTTTTCATCCTGGTAATGTACTGTATCTTCGATTACCAGATAATCCCTCTTTGCATCCTGTTCGGTAATTTCAGCCAACTTGAGTGTTGCCACATAATCTTTTGCGCTGCCATCCATGATGGGAGGTTCATTGGAATCAAGTTCCACTATTATATTATCGATTTCGCTGCCCATTATGCTCGCAAGAACATGCTCTACGGTATGTACTTCAGCACCATCCTTTGCAATTGTAGTTCCTCTTGAAATATCAATGACATGATCAATATCTGCAGGGATCTCCGGTGAATCAGGCAGATCTGTACGCTTAAATTTAATTCCATAATTTTCAGGTGCAGGCTTAAAAGTCATGTTTGATTTATTGCCGGTATGAAGCCCTACTCCGGATAATGTGATCTCTTTCTTTATTGTCTGCTGTTTCTCTAACATTTTAAAAAATTATTTTTTACCGGAAAGCTTTTGTTCCAGCTGATTAATCTTTTCTTCAATTTTATTTATATTCCTGATAGCTATTTCATTTTTCAGGTCATCCTTATAAGGACGTGCCCGGTATCCCGAATATATTCCCGGTTTATTGATAGACTTTGATACCCCCACCGATGCTCCGATTATAACATCATCACAAATAGTAATATGTCCTACAATTCCGGACTGTCCTCCAATCATGCATCTTTTACCAATCCTTGCAGAACCCGCAATCCCCACCTGGGCTGCAATTACAGTATTTTCATCAATGAATACATTGTGAGCGATCTGAATCTGGCTATCAAGCTTTACACCCCGGCAAATTCTGGTTTCACCCATTGTTGCCCGGTCTATACAGGTATTGGAACCTATTTCTACATTTTCTTCTATTACGACTTTTCCGTTTTGAGGAATTTTTTTGTATGAACCGTCTGCCTGCCTGGCAAAGCCAAAACCGTCGGAACCAATAACTGAACCTGAATGAATTATAACATTATTGTTAATTTCACAATCTTTATAAATTGTCACATTCGGATAGATAATACAATTTTCTCCTATTGTAACATCACTATCAATCGAGCAGTTTGAATAAATTTTAGTGTTTGAGCCTATCTTACTGTTTCTTTCTATTGAGACAAAATTTCCGATGTAAATATTTTCTCCCAGCTCACAACCCGGAGCGACAAAACAATTTTCCGCTATTCCGGTTTCATCATTACTGTTACTTTGAAAGACTTCCAGAATCTTTAGAAATGAGAGATAAGGGTCATCAACTCGTATTATTGAAATATCCTTTCTGTTTGAATTTGTTTTAAAGTTTTCAGAAAGAATTATTGCACCTGCACCTGTAGTCTTAAAATATTTTTCATAAAGGGGATTTGATATGAATGTAATCTGGTTCTTGTTAGCTGTTTCGATTTTACCAACACCCTCAATTTCGGCATCAGGCTTGCCTTCAATCCTGCCATTAAGAATGCCGGCAATTTCCGTCAGCTTCATTTATTACCTTCTATTTCTTTTAAAACCTTTGCGGTCAGATCATAATTTTCATTGACATATAAAAGCAAGATATCACTGCTCCTGTCAAACACATAGTCGTATCCTCCGTCTTTGGCAACCGATTGAATGGCTTTAAATATTCTATCCTGAACCGGTTTCATAAACTCAGTTTGTTTCTGAAAATATTCACCATTTTCCCCGAATTTTTGTACTTTAAAATTAGTAACTGAAGTTTCCAATGCTGCTATCTGAGTCTCGGATTGCTGCTTTAACTGGTCTGTCAGAATAAGTTTTTTCTTCTCGAAATCATCTTTTATAAATTTCAGGCTGTCCTGCAGTTGTTTAAGGTCAACCTGCCATTGATTTACCAGGTTGTCAAGCCTTAGCTTCGCGTCTTTTGAATCCTGCATCACATCTATTATTTTTTTTGAATCTATATACCCGACTTTTGTCTGTGCAAAAATTACAGCAGTCAGATTAAGACACGCAAATATCAAAAAGAATACCGTTAAAACTTTTTTGAGGATAATCAAATTTTCCTTTTTAAATGTTAAAATGCCCGCAGGCTTAACTGGCAGGGCAATTTCAAAAATCTCTGTTAAAGATCTTACTATTTAAGTTTATCGAGAACTTTGAAAGTAATATCAAAATCTTTATCCCCGTAAAGCATGCTGCCATCAGCTTTATCGAAAACAAAATTTATTTTTAAGGTCTTTGCAACTTCTTCAATCGTTTTTGTGATCTTCTCTTTTACCGGCTTAAAAAGCTCTGATTGTTTTTGAAGTAGAATGTTTTGAATATTCTGTTTATAAGCATCCAATCCTTCACTAAGCACCTGAATTTCCTGCTGCAATCCTGCAATCTCATCCTGCAATGATTTCATTTCTGTTTCGGATTTGACTGATCCTGATTCAACTTTCTTTTGTGCATCGTCATATTTTGCTTTGAAAGTCTCCGCTTTTGCTTTAATGTCAGTTTCTCTTGTAGAAATGGTATCGAGATATTGCTTTTGAAGTCCTTCAAGTTCTGTCTGAACTTTTTGTGCTTCAGGCAGTTGTTTTAAGATTGTCTCACTGTCTACGTAACCTAGCTTTAGCTGAGCGAAAGCCTGGTTAAAAAAGAATATACAATATATAGCGAGGGTTATAGAAAAATACTTTGCATAACTGTTTTTCAAAAATGTTCTCCTTACGTTTATTTTATTATTTAATTTAGTTTATTAGAATCCTTTTCCGAATTGAAAATGAAATTGCCATTTTGGATCTGTATTATCCACAAACCTTCTGTCAAAACCATAACCAAAATCGAATCCTACAAGTCCGACTGCCGGAAGTATTAATCTTGTTCCGACGCCCACCGACCTTCGAAGATCAAATGGGTCTGTTTTATTAATATCAGACCATACATTTCCTGCTTCCGCAAAAGCCAATATAAATATCGGTAGAGGGTCCTGGGACACAGAGTATCTGATTTCAAGACCGTACTTCGCAGCAACTCTTCCGCCGAGCGGATCACCCACGGAGTTTTTGGGGCCGATTGACCTGTCGTCATATCCTCTCAATGCAATTGTATTATAAGTAAGACCGTTTCCACCCATAAAAAAAGTTTCAGTCGGGGGAAGATATTTATCCTTAGCAAAAGAATTTACAAATGAAAATTGAAAATTTGAATACAGAACTAATTTCCTGTTTACAGAAAGCGGTGTAAATGCCTCGGCAGAAAAAATATTTTTAATGAATTCAACGGTGCCGGGAAGAAACGGACCTCCTGATAATTCGGTCGAATTGGATACACGCATTCCGAGCGTCGGATAAACAGGCTCAAAAACAGAAGACCTCGATATTATTTGTTTTATACTGAATTGGCTTCTTATACCTTCCTGATAAAATGCATCGCCGTTTATGACATTAGTTCTTTGAAATTTTGCCGTCCAATCTCCCCTGAAATAATCATCCGGAAATTTAAATCTTCTGCCGATATTTACTGAGGCCCCGGTCTCCTTAAGGTCAAGGTTTGAGTAATTTTGTCGTGTATCAAAAATATTAAATCCAAATTGTGTAGGAGTGTTATAGAGCCAGGGTTCCTGGAATCCAATGTCGAATGTTCTGTAAGTTCCCCCTGTTCCAAAAGTCCAGTTAAAGGAAAGTATCTGTCCGGCTCCTCCCGAAAAGGGCTGGGAAATATCAAAATTATTAAAAGTCAGACCTAATGCACCTGTGACGCCAAAACTTCCGCTGTATCCGACTGAAGCATTGAACTGGTCGGATGATTTTTCTTCAACAAGATATTTAATATTTACAGTGCTGTCATTCGACAAAGAAATGTCCTGTGACAACTTTTCCGGAGCAAAATAATTCAGACCGGAAAGTTGTTGCATGCTTCTTTTTATACTGCTTTTACTGAAATAATCACCCGGCAAGGTATATAGCTCTCTTCTCAATACTTTGTCCTTTGTTTTATCATTACCTTCGAAGCCAACCAGTCCGAATTTGTACTGATGTCCTTCATTAACTTTTATTTTCAAATCAATCTTATCATCTCCCACCGGAACCTCATCAATATCCGCATTGAAAGATAAATATCCGCTGTTAAGGTAGGTTGAATTAATGTCGCTTTCTGACTCATTTCCATAAAGATTTTCCTGCAGTTTTTTCATATTATATACTTCACCTTTATGCAGGTCAAGCTTTGTTTTTAAAACCTTATTATCATAAAGTTTATTTCCTTCAAAAATAACATTGTTAATATAATACTTTTTTCCTTCGTCAACTTTGATTTTAATATTCAGGTCTTCATTAGATGCAAGAACTTTCAGACTATCTGAAACTATATAGGCATCCTTGTATCCTTTTTCCTTATATAAATTTTCGATAAGCTTTTTATCATCCTCATATTTTTTCTTATCAAACGTTGCCCCATCCCAAAACTTCCACCATATTTTTTCGGTAGTTTCGCTCATAGCTCCTTTTAAATCGTTTGAAGCCAACTGATTATTTCCCTCAAACTCTATTCTTCTTACAGTCAACTTTTGTCCCTCATTGATTTTTACTCTTATCCTTGCTTCATTATTTGCAGAAATAAGCTGATCAACCTTTACCTTTGCAAGCCCGTAACCTTCACCTGAATAAAATTTTTCAAGATTGTATGCAATATCCTTAAGTTTTTGTTCTGATACAACTTCTCCTGTAACAAGATTTATTTTTTCTTTCAGGTCATTATAAGAATATTCATCGTTTCCTGTAATCTCTACTTTCTCCACCCTTGGAAGCTCTTCAACCTCAATTACAAGATAGACATCATTTCCGAATTTTTTATCAATATAAATTTTTACATCGGAAAATATTCCAATATTCCAGAGCCTGTTTATAGCTTCTCTCGATTCATCGGAGGGTATGGCAATTTCCTGACCTACGCTTAAGCCTGAATAAGATAAAATGGTAGGTGATTCATAACTTTTGTTACCTTTGGTATTAATGCTTGCTATTCGGTATGTTGTAGGACCCGGGTCCTGAGAAAAGGCTCCGATGGTTGTCAATATTACTATGAATATCGAAGTCAATAAAATTTTAAATCCGGTCAAACTTTCCATAATTATTAGTCGGTTTTATTGTAATTTAATTGTTCGCTTACAAGTCCAAATCTTCTTTCTCTTTTCTGATATTCGGAAATTGCATTATAAAATTGTTCCCTTTTGAAATCAGGCCAGTAATTACTCTCGATATAAATCTCACTATAGGCTAACTGCCATAGCATGAAATTGCTAATTCTGAATTCACCGCCGGTTCTTATCATTAAATCAGGATCAGGAATATCCCTCATAGAAAGATATTTGGAAAATGTCGCTTCGTTTAAGTTTTCTAAATCGAATTTAGATTTATTTTGTTCCTTTAAAAT
>JBBSDT010000175.1:0-7107 GCA_038240405.1 Ignavibacteria bacterium | reverse complement strand
TATTCTTCAAAGATAATCAGAACGAGTACCTTAACTACCTTAACAAATACATCTCCGGTAGTTACTATTATTTTTTCTTGGTTATTATTAAAAGAAAATTTATCTTATTTTTTTATTTTAGGAGCTTGTATTACGCTTGTAGGAGTCTTTTTAACACAAAGAATTAAATCTGATCCTGTATTAAATGTTCAGAGAAATTAAAATAATAATAAGCAGTTTAAAATGTTAAATAATTAATCAAGGCACGCTTGACTGAAGACATTAACATACTTTTCCAAAAAAAAATCAATGTAGCAAAGAATTCTCTTTATGCCGCTTTGATAATTACAGCGATTAAGGTGGTTGCTGCATATTTCAGCGGGAGCCTTGGCGTTTTATCCGAAGTTTTTAATTCAGCAGTTGATATTTTTGTCTGCATTATAACAATTCTTTCAATTAAATACTCAGCACGTCCTCCCGATGCCGATCACAATTATGGGCATGAAAAAATTGAAAACTTCTCAGCAATATTCCAAGTCTTTATTCTGTTTATCACTTCAGCTTATATTATTTATGAGGCTTCCGTCAGGTTATTTATTAATAAGAATACAGAGGTAAAGGTCAGTATCTGGATATTTGCAGCGTTAATTGTTTCGATGGTAATTGATTTTTACCGCGCAAGAACCCTAAAGAGAGTTGCAGAGGAAACAAAATCTAATGCGCTTGAGGCGGATGCATTGCATTTTTCAACTGATATTCTGAGTTCCGGGGCTGTTATAGTCGGACTGATATTAGTATATCTTAACATCAGCAAAATAGCCGATACCATAGCCGCACTTTTTGTAACAGGAATAATAATCTATCTGGGGTTCAAACTATCCAAAAAAGCCGTTGACTCTTTGATGGACAGGGTGCCTCCCGGATTATATGAAAAAGTAAGATATGAAACGCTGTTAATGAAAGGTGTCGAAGATATTAAAAGCTGCAGAATCAGAAGCTCCGGATCTAAAATTTATATAGATATGACAATCCTGGTAAGCCGCCTGGTTCCTTTTTCAAAAGCGCATGATATAATGGATAGTGTCGAAAGAAAAATAAAACAGTTAATTGAGAATGCTGATGTGGTAATCCATTCTGAACCGGTTGAGACACAGAATGAAACAATAAATGATAAGATAAGGATGATTGTTAGTGATTATGGCTTGAAATGTCATGATATTTATTCCCATAAAATAGATAACGAAATTTACTCAGAGCTTCACCTCGAGGTTGATAATACAAATGATCTGATAAAAGCTCATGATACCGTAACCAAAATCGAAGACAGAATAAAAAAAGGTATTGACGTAATTTCTCACCTGAAAATCCATATCGATGAGCCGAGCGAAATCGTTTTTGATACGAAGGATATTACTGAAAATTCCAATGAGATTTTAAGAGAAGTAAATAAAATTCTGAAGGAAAGCAATGATGTAGTTTCAAGCAATGACATTCAGATAGTAAGCACAAACGGGAAAATAAGAATTTCCATGAATTGTGTTTTTAATTATATACACTCTTTTGATGAAGTGCATGATATAGTGACAATGCTGGAAAGCAAGATATATCTGAATCTAAAGCAAATTTACCCCAAGCTTGCGAATGTCATTATACACGCAGAACCTTCCAAAAAATAATTAATCATGAAAAAATTAAAGGCCGGTATTTTCGGGCTTGGACACCTTGGAAAAACTCATCTCAGAATTCTTAATGAAATCTGTTCCGAAAGAAAGGATATAGAGCTCTCAGGCGTATTTGATATCGATAAAAATAAAAATGACAGCAGTTCTAAAGAATACTCCCTTGAAACCAATGATTCTGCGGCTGATCTTATTAATAAAATTAACACTGCAATTATTGTTACCCCTACTTCAACGCATTTTGATATTGCCTCCAAATGTATGGAGCGCAACATAAATACGTTTATCGAAAAACCGGTCACAGATACTACAGATGAAGCTGTTAAGCTTTTAGCAATTGCATCGGATAAGGATATCAAAGTTCAGATAGGACATATTGAAAGGTTCAATCCCGCGATTCTTGCACTGGACAACTACACCCTTGCGCCGATGTTTATTGAAACTCACCGTCTGGCACAATTTAATCCAAGGGGAACTGATGTTTCCGTGATCCAGGATCTGATGATTCATGACATAGATATTATTCTTAATCTGGTTAAATCCAAAGTAAAAAGAATTGATGCAAACGGAGTAGCGATCATTACCGACAAGATTGATATTGCCAACGCACGGATTAAATTTGAAAACGGATGTGTAGCAAATATAACTGCTTCGAGGATCTCTCAGAATAAAATGAGAAAGATGCGGCTCTTTCAGAAGTCCGCATATATATCCGTAGATTTTTTACAAAACACTTCCGAAGTATTCCGTCTGTCGGATGGAAAATCTGAAAAAGATAATAGTATAGCAATCACGGAGTTTGTTCAGGGCGATAACAAAGTAAAGATATTTTATGAACGTCCGCAGGTTAAGGAAATTAATTCACTTAAGCATGAGTTGAATATGTTTTTTGATTCAATAATTAATAATACAGAGCCGGTTGTTACATTGGAAGACGGACTGCAGGCTCTTGAAGTAGCCAATGAAATTGTAAGAGAAATAGAAAGCACTACGGCTATTCAATGAAGAGATTATAATACCTTGAAAATTTTAGTTGTATAATCTAATCTTCCACAATATTAATTATTTTTAATATTTTTAATAATAGATCTAAAAAAACATGTATAAAATAGCACACATCTCAGACCTTCACGTCAGTTATACGGATTTGAATGAAAACGGAAAAAAATTAGTTGAAGTACTTACTGATATCAGAAAACGGAATTGTGATCATGTTGTAGTAACGGGAGATATTGCAGACAATCCTCAGTCACAGGATTTAAGTTACGTCAGGGAGATTTTTTCTCATTTCGACCTGCTTGAGTCTTCCCGGATGAGTGTGATTCCCGGAAACCATGATATATTCGGAGGAGCCGTATCAGGCATTATGTTTTTTTCATTTCCTCTTATGTGCAAAGAAGTGGATTATGAAAAAAACCTAAACTTATTTGTAAATACTTTTAAAGAAACGTTTGAGGAAAATAATTCATTTCCCTATTTGAAAGTTATGAATAATGTGGCATTGATAGGTTTAAACTCGATTGAAAGATGGTCGGAAGAAAATAATACCGAAGGCTCCAATGGCAGAGTTGAAAAGGAAGAATTTGCTAAGTTAAAAAATATTTTATCAGATGAAAAGCTTTTGGGAAAGTATAAGGTCATTTTGATTCATCATCATTTTAAAAAACCGGTGTTAAGCGCAGAATATCCTGCTCATACATTATGGTTAAAAATTGTTAACTGGAAAATGAAGCTTTACAATAAAAGAAAGCTGCTCCGGTTATTTAAGAAAAATAATATTAATTTAATTCTGCATGGTCATACCCACATTAATGATATTTATAATCTTAAGAATGTGACAATTGTTAATAGTTCAGCTTGTGTAATGCCCCTTACCGATGATCAGGTCCGAAAATATAATATCATTAGTTTTCCCGGAGAAGATAATACTGACAGGAATATAAACATTGAAACTATTTTAGTCTGAGGATGAAGCTCCTTTTAAAAAATAAATTTTTAATAAAATTAGGTAAGATTGCGGACAGGGAAGGATTCCGGATTTATGTAATAGGAGGATATGTAAGGGATCTGATAATTGGACGGGAAGATAAGGATATCGATATCATGGTTGAGGGGGACGGTATCAAATTTGCAAAGATTGCAGCTAAAGGATTTGGAAAAGATCTTGATGCCGTTTATAAAAATTTTGAAACTGCTTTGCTGAAGATTGAAGATATTCAAATTGAATTTGCATCGGCAAGAAAAGAAAGTTACGATCGTGCCTCACGCAAACCTGCTGTAGGACATGCATCTCTGGAGGAAGACTTATCAAGAAGAGACTTCACAATTAATGCTTTAGCCGTAGGTCTGAATGAAAATAATTTTGGAGAATTAATAGACCAATACGATGGTTACCTGGATATTCAAAACAAAATTATCAGGACTCCTTTAGATCCTGTTAAAACTTTTGATGATGACCCGCTCAGAATAATGAGGGCAATCAGATTTGCATCACGGCTCAGATTTGAAATTGAAATAAAAACTTTGGCTGCTATTCGGGATATGCGTAAACGGCTTGAGGAGGATAATGTTGTTTCCCGTGAAAGAATAACCAATGAATTTCTTCATATACTAATGACAGATAGGCCTTCTATTGGTCTGGATTTACTTTTCAAAACCGGTGTATTGGATATTATATTTCCGGAGATATCACAGCTGGAAGGAGTAGATCAGAGGCAGGATTTTCACCATAAGAATGTTTTCTATCACACATTAATAGTTGTAGATAATATTTCAAATAAAACAAATAATATATGGTTAAGATTTGCTGCGCTGGTTCATGACATTGCAAAACCGAAGACCAAGAAATTTATAGACGGGACCGGCTGGACTTTTCATGGGCATGAAGAGCTGGGTGCAAGAATGATGAAAAATATTTTTATCAGGATGAAGCTGCCTATGACAAAGCTCTCTTATGTTGAAAAGCTTGTGAGGATGCATCTTCGCCCGATACCGCTTGCAGATGAAGTTGTAACAGACTCTGCGGTAAGAAGGCTTGCCGCTGAAGCAGGTGAAGAGCTTGAAGATCTTCTGACGTTATGCCGTGCGGATATCACTTCCAAGAATCCCGACAAGGTTAGTAAATTCATGAATAATTATTCTATTGTCGAAAAGAAAATTTTAGACGTCCAGCAAAAGGATAAGCTCCGAAATTTTCAATCACCGGTAAGAGGCGAAGAAATCATGAAGATCTGCGGCTTAAAGCCAAGCCGTGAGGTCGGAATAATTAAGCATAAAATAGAAGAAGCTATTCTTGAAGGTGAAATTCCCAATGAATATGAAGCTGCAAAAGAATATCTTTATAAAATAAAAGATGAAGTTCTGAATTATAATTAATTACTATACCCTCTGTTCATCCCTCGTTAATTAATTACACCGGAAAAGTATTTTAAAAAAAAGTTTGTCATTCCCGCGGAAGCGGGGGTACCCTCTGGGTCATCCAATCAGCACAAAGTTGTCTTTGTAAGAGCCAGTATTTTTTCATGACAAGACAGGCTAACCTCCCATCGGTCCCCCTCCAAAAAAAGGAGGGGGAGTTTTAGTAATAGTAATTCCGCAGCCTGTCATTCCGGCGATCTTTAGGCCCGCTTCGTCGGGCTTAGCGAGGCGAGCCGGAATCCAATCAACTTTTTATTATATAGTCGATAAATCGCTTCATTTTATTTATCTTACTTTAAAAATACCAAACCCCCGGCTGGAAGAACATTTTGTAAATCAAACTCAAAATATGAAAGCATTTCTAAAACTTTTTATTCTATTATTCTTTTCATTTTATTTTATAAATCCTGTGTTCTCTACAACTCCCATATTCAACCTCAGAGCAATGAACTATATATTTGTTTCAGATAACATATTGGAATTTGATGTTAATATGCAGTGGACAAACTCCGGATCTTCAGATCCTTTTATGTATGGTGCAGGCCAATATTTCTTAAATTACAATACAGGCATCCTGTAACATTGATTGACATTACTCCTTCGGGAAATTTCTTAATTGACACAATACCGCATCAAATAAGTCCTTCAAATAATTCCATAAATAATCCTCTTAGTGTGAACTTTGTCTAGAATAAGGTGATCAATGCAACATCTTATCATCTAAAAATATACTCCGATTCATTAAATAATGGTTCTATATGAAATACTGTGGGTAATTAAAATTCAATTTACCAGTAAGAAAGTAAATCATATTGATAAAGTTTTTAATATTAGTATATCCTCTTGCTCTTCTTTTTGCTAATTGTATTTTATTATTTATTCCTTCCATAACGCCATTAGCAATTTGTGACTCTATGTAATTTACAATACCTTTGAAATGAATTTTTATTGTTGCTGCAAATTTTACTAACTCTGCAATCTTATCTTCTTCGGCAATATCGCACCAGTAAATAAGAAACGATGCAGCTTCTTGCTTATCCTTAAACTCCCAAAAATCATTAAATAATATTTTTAATCTATAGGCTTTACCTATTACCGGTAATAACTCTATGAGTTCTGCTCTCTCCTGCTTTTGCTTTTCGTTTAAATGGCTATTTGATTTCAAGAATGTATATTTATGACCTTTCAACAAAGCGTGATCTCTCGCTTCGTTTCTTCTTATTTTATCCATAGCTTCATTTAATATTTTTACAACATGAAATTTATCAAATGTAATGGCAGTTGTTGGAAAATGTTTATACAGACCCTTTATGAATCCCGTTGACATGTCAATACAAGCATCAGTAATCTGTCCTGGCTTAACTCCTTTGCTTTCTAAATGCTCTTTGATTCTGCCGATGGATTCGCTATTCTTTCCTTCTGTTACGTGAATCACTCTTCGGCTATGTAAGTCCGCTGCTACGGTTATATAATCATGACCTTTGCGAACTGAAGTTTCATCTATTCCTATTTTAGTTAATGTACTCTGATCATCTTTTTGATAAGCAATTGTTATCCAGTAGTTGAATATATTCCATATTCGTTGTGCATATTCTCCAAGTAAATTTGCTACCTTATTTACTGGCATTTCTCTTTCTATCATTGCCATACTAAATGCTTCAAATAATAGTGTAAATCCGCTACCTTTCCTTGCCCACGGAACCTGAACTGTCTTTACAATTCCATCTTTTGTTTTGATCCGGGGAACTCTACAATGCAAATAACTCTCATGCTCAAAAAAATTAAGATGACGCCAACTCCTTTCTTGTGTATCATAAACTTTACTGTCTGGTTCAAATGAATATCCTTTGAGATATTCTATTTGAATATGAAGTTCTAATCTGCTTGTTTGAGTTTCCTTAAATTCTATCTCTTTTACATACCATGGCTCTGGTAATTGTAATGCCATTTGAAATATTTCTTTGCTGTTCATGTTTTTTCTGCAAAGCTAATATTTCTTGATACTTTTTTCCACTATAAATCATATAGCACC
>JBBSDT010000174.1:0-7140 GCA_038240405.1 Ignavibacteria bacterium | reverse complement strand
GAACTATTGACGATGAGAGGGAAGATAAGAGAATGTTAAAATTAAAAAGACTTTTAATAACCACATTGGAACTACTTATAGCCGGAATTGAAAAGCAACAAAAGCGTAATCAACAATTTATTCAAAAGTTAGAAAATAAACCAAATAATTTACCAAACTTTCCACGAATCTCAGGTTTTAGTGTTGACACAATAAATGTAATTTCTCGGATCGACATATTTAACATTTTTTTGTCAATCAAAAGAAAACAAAACTAGCAAATAAAGCGTTTAACATTTTAATTGACACACTAAGTGCTTTTGAATCAAATAGAAATTTTCTTTTCAAAGATTATTCTAAAATGTTTACAAATAATACTAAATATATTTATGAGTATAATAGATCATATTTAGAAATAATGAGCATTATGAGAAGAGATTTATTCAGTTTAGAACCTCCTTCCTCCCAAAAATTTAAAGAAAAAAATCAAGAAAATATTTTAAGATTGGAACTACATGATTTAATGAATAAATTTTACGAAGATGGATTTGAAAACCCTTCATTATTTAAACTCTTCGAAAAAATTATACTACCCATTGAGAATTCATCAATAAATTATAAGGATGAAGAATTGTCTCATCTAATATTAGATTGTTATTTGGTTTTATTCAATTTTGTAAATGATAGAAATTTCTATCTAGAATCCGTTAAAAGACATTATGAACATTTTCAAAGTTTTAGGATAAAATTTATAGTAGTTTTAAAATTTTTAAAAGAAGAAATCTAAAAATCTCGGTTTTTAAAAATCACTTCATTGTAATTTTCAAGTGGATGAATTAAGTTACTAAAATAAAAATTAAAGAATAACTCTTATGAAAAAATTTATACAACTGTTTTTACTTCTTATATTTTTTACTTCAGCATCTGCTTTTGCCCAAAGTCATCATCATTCTACACACACAGGTCCCAGAGGTGGTCAGTATCATTATAGCAAGAAGGGTAAAAAGGTTTATGAGAAAAAGAATAAAACAACTACTTATCATTATAAAACCACTAAGAAAAGTTCTACATATCACTACAAGCCAAATTCCACTTATCATTATAAGATAAGTTCTCATTACACTCCAACATATAAACCCTCTCACTATAAAAGTTATTCCTTTGGGGTTCGGAGAAATGGTCACGGCAAAATAATTCGAAGTTCATCGGCACGGCATAAATTTATGGTAATGACCGGATATCCGCTCGGAAGAACAGGATATGTGATTGACCATATTAAACCTCTTAAAGAAGGAGGCTGCGATTGTCCTGAAAATATGCAATGGCAGACTAAGGAAGAAGCCAGGAGAAAAGATAAATGGGAATAGTCCATTTCAATGTTGGATTGCGAGAACCTGAAGTATTGTCCTCATTACTCCGTTGACGTGATTAATAATCCTCTAATTATATAAGCTCCAAATGAAAATAAAAAAGTTTATTTACCATCTACTAGAGCCCTCAGAAATAGATGTTCCTCACGAAAGATTATTTAATCTTTTTTTAGTTGCTCTCATTATTCTAAACGTCATAGCTGAAATCCTTGAAACCGTTGAAGGGATTAAGAATCAATATTATTATTTTTTTGTAGTATTTGAGATTTTCTCGGTTGCAGTTTTTACAATTGAATATGTGTTGAGAATTTGGACCATCACGAATGACAAAATATATAGTAAACCATTTACCGGAAGAATAAAATATTTTTTTAGCTTTTTTGCATTGGTAGATCTATTCTCGATTCTACCCTTTTATTTGGTATTATTCTTACCTTTCGATTTAAGGTTTTTGAGATTATTCCGATTAATAAGAATTGTGAGAGTTTTAAAGTTAGGCAGATACTCTGAAAGTTTAAAGAAGTTTGGAAGAGTTTTCAAAAATAAGAAGGAGGATTTATTCGTTAGCCTTTTGGTTGTTTTATTTTTAGTCGTACTTTCATCTTCAATAATATATATTGTAGAAAATGAAGCTCAACCGGACAAATATTCAAACATCCCTGACTGTATTTACTGGTCGTTCATAACTTTAACCACAGTTGGTTACGGTGATATGTATCCTATAACTCCATTAGGTAAATTATTTACAATTGTAATTGCAATATTAGGATTAGGAATGATTGCTTTACCAACTGCTATTATTTCTACAGGATTTAACGAAGAGTTAACAAAACATCGTAAAAAGTTTTGTCCGCATTGCGGTAAAGAACTATAAATCCAAAAACAGATTTCGATTTTCAAATTCTTCCTTTAGCATATCATAGCCTAAAAACTTTTCTTAATTTTAAGAATGTATAACAGTTTTATAAATAGTATTCGGGTTGATAGTATTATTGTTGATACTGTTTACATAACTAAATTGGTGCAAGATACTTCAACAGCAGTTCATACGCTTTGAGGTTTACCCTGGGATAATTGGAAATTTATAAATACCTTTGCACCTTGGGCCTCAGCAATTGGAACCCTTGCAATTATTATTATATCGCTTTATGTCTTAAGAAAAGAAAAATTTACCTTAATAAAATTTGTATTTTATAAAAGTAAAATGCTTTATACTCCGGAAGGAGAGGTAACTAGTAAAATACGAGAAGAAATTGGAATAAGGATAATTAACAAGGGCTTTAGAACTATAAAGGTTGATTCACTCACAATTGAATACGCACCTGGGCATTATTATGATTTACAAAATCTTTTGAAAAAAGAAAGAAAATTAACTTTTCCTGTAAAAATAGGGGAGGGAGAAGATCTAACAATTTTTATTCCTCAAGATATTCTTGATGAACTTAAGCAAAAAGGTGATTTTGAAGAGTTTTACTTTATTCTAGAAAATTCATTGGGTAAAATATATTCAAAAAAAATAAAAGATAATTTAATAAATTAGTTAGTAATCTTTGAGGGGTAATATGAGATGGCTAAGTCGGTAGTAGCATTGTTGATAAAGCTATAAAGTGCAGAATTTTTAATTGCAACAATACTTTGTGCATTTGCTGCATTGCTTTGTTTTATCAGCACATATATTGCCGTTCAACTTAATTCCGCCCTTGCACTTTTTTCAAAATCTAACAAACAATCATGAACAATTCAGATAATCAAACCTCAATCTTCCCGAAAGGTGAAAAAGCTCCGGCTGATTATTTCACCGGAACAGCCTGGGTGAAAAACCTTGTTCCAAATGATAATACTTTCAATTGCGTGATAGGTAATGTAACATTTGAACCTGGTGCAAGAAACTACTGGCATACACATCCGGGGGACAAATTCTGATTGTTACCGGAGGAACCGGCTATTATCAGGAAAAAGGCAAGCCGGTACAATTACTTCACAAAGGAGACGTAGTGAAAATTCTTCCTGATTTAGAGCATTGGCACGGAGCTTCACATGACAGTGAATTCACCCACATTGCCGTCAACCCCAACACTCAAAAAGGAGTAGTTGCATGGCTGAACGAAGTAACAGACGAAGAATACAATAGTTTTAAACAAACGCCCTGACCTCAGCCGGGGTTTCCGTGTTCTTCGAAACTCCGGCGTATACTTGTCAATCGGTGGAGTCCGGAAAATCGCCGAGACTCCGCCGGGGGTAAAAATGTTGCTATCAAAATGGTATTTAAAACTCAGAAGTCATTAATCGATTTAGTAAGAACATTATCAGGGTTTTTGGAGCTGGCAGAGGGATTTTAACCCCAACCTGTTGATTACAAATCACATACTTGAATATTCAATTCCCATCATTATGCAAATCTATTTGCTCCTTCTCTATTCTATTAAAATTTAGTAATCTATCGATTCCATATTTTTTATACTTTGCCACAAGATTATCACCCGAACTGTTGCTATGACGTAACAACGACATTATTTAATAAATAGTAAATGGCTATTGACTAATTGTTTGGACATCAAAAATCAATTCATTGTTCATTGGAAAATATGGGTAGACTATGGAATAAAAGATGACTACACTAAAATTATGAATTGTGCACTAAAATATTTAATTAATTTTGGAACAAAATTACATATGCTTTCGTTATATCCTACGTGCACTAGGTGGGCTGACTTGATTTTGTCTAGAGCACTTGGTAATTTGACCTTCAAAAATTAATCTTACATACATTATGAATTCCACATTAAAAAATAAAGAAGTTTCATTCGGTGGGCATATTGTTATTACTGATTGGAGAAAGATAAGAATAGCTACTCCAGAAAACTTACAGGATAAGGTGAAGGTTAATGAAAGTGTTGATAGTAAAACTGTAAAAACAACCAATACAAAACCTTCCACAACCACAAGCCTAGTTTCTAATATTTTCCCTAGGGGATAATTTTTTTGGTTTGACCATATTTCATACCAAGGCTTAAATAAAATTCATCAGTACTTTCAATATTTTTAACTATTTGATTTCCAGCATCATTTAGAAGTTGTCTTTTCCTAACATATAGTTCCCATATTAACTCATCAACTTCTTCAAATTTATTTTTATCTTCAAAATGCTTTGATAGAGATTCAATAAATTTTTCTTTTCCCAATGTATTATTGGCAAGATCAGAAAGATTTATTAATCTTCCATGAGATTTAGTTATATGCGGATCTTTAAAAATATTAAAGTCCTCTAGCTTAACATTTGGATATTGCTTAACCTTGTCTTTTGTAATTTTTTCAATAATACTATCTGATAAGCCTAATTCATTTTTTGCATTAACAAAAAGGGAATAATTACATTGTTCAAGCAGTTTCAATTTTAATTCATTAGGTAAAGTTGAAATGGACTTATTAGGTGACTCCTCAAAGAAGTTTTCCATAGCATCCACAATTAGAAACGCTGGCTGAGATTGAACATTGCCATTAGTATCTGAAATAAGAAATTGCGGGTCAACTGGTCCTAACTCAGCGGTGTCTCTTAAATATATTTTATCAGCTCCTAATGCGACAATGGTTGCAGCACTCTTCGCTTTTTTCGGAACAATGACATAAAATTTACTACTTTCATTTTTCCCAAGACAATAAGTACGACATACATCAATAATGCGCTCCGCCGAGTTGGCTAATCCTCCTGAACTTTCAAGAATAAGTATTAAATCTTTTTTTGGACTTTTTAAAGAGAGAAGGCTTTCAATGAGAAATACATCTTCATCATTAATCATTGAATTTTGATCATTGCCAAGTTCTGAAGCAAAATAACAAATAATTCTCTTATCAAATTTATCCTCTAATTCTTTAATAATTTGCTTACATCTATCAATAGATGAGTCATGGTTTCCGCTTGCTTTAAGTTCATCTTGAAGTTTTTTAAAAACTGATTCTGCCAATGTTATTTTCGTTTAATTAACGGTAAAAATAAGCAAAGAAATGCTTTCTATAAAGTTATTTTGGGTTTCTTTAAAACAAACGCCCCTGACCAGCGCCGGAGTTTCCGTGTTCTTCGGAACTCCTGCGTAGACTTGTCAATCGGGGGAGTCCGGAAAATCGCCGAGACTCCGCCGAGGTAAGAAAAAAGTAGTTGTATGGCTTCAGAAAGTAACCGAAAAAGAATATAACTCAGTCTAAAGCTGCAAGCTCTTTGATATCTTTAATTTCAAGAATCTGTTTCGGATAATCTTTTGTGACAGAGTTTATCATTGCTATTCCTACTTCCTGCAATGAGCATATTTGTTTTTGAAAAAATAATTGTGTGACGCTGATGATCCATCTTAATTCCCTGACCCCCGCCGGAGTTTCCCTGTTCTTCGGAACTCCGGCGTATACTTTTCAATCGGCGGAGTCCGGAAAATCGCAGAGACTCCGCCGAGGGTAAAAATTCCCATTAATCTTAATTGTATAAAAAGTTTGTTGAACCTGCGGTGTGGAAATATAGCAGAACTGTAAATATATTCTCACCTTATATTGTCAACCAGGCAACACTCTTCCAAAGCCTGTTTTAGTTCGGGTTTGAATTGAAAAATAAAATATGTTCCTTTATAGTATCCTGTGAAAAAAAAGTCCCAGTATGATTTTGAACTGTCTTCTCTTATCCGTGGAATAATTCCATAATATTTTTCCATTCGTTTTCCTAATGCGACAATCCTGCTGTTTACAGACATTATACTTTTCCATCCGATTGCCTTTGCTACATCAGTTGCGGAAAGCTCCTGATTATCTGCTGAATAAAGAGTTTGAAAGATAAGTAAAGTTTCCTTCGTCAAGAATTTATCGTCTTGCAAGATTTCTTTAAAAATCTGTTTGCTGATTATGGGAGAAGTACTATTCATTTTATCACAGATTACAAAGATTAAAAGATTTTGCTGATTCTGCGGTTATTATTTCCGTTAAATTGAAGGCTGGTTATTCATAATGATAATCTCCTTTAATACCGCAACATAAATAAATTAATCTGAAATATAAATGTAACCACGCTAAGACCAGCAACGGCGGAGTCCGGAAAAACGCCGAGACTCCGCCGGGGGTAAACAAGATCAAACTTGTCCCCGTTCAATGTGCGGAATTTGAAGATTTGCTGTTGGTGACCAAAAAGTTTGGGTCCAATGCTGTATTGTTATGCGAAATAACTTATTCAAACTTTTTGGAACACCAACAGAGGCGGAAAATATATGCAGCAAATTCTCAATGGAAAGGGATTAAATGATTACATACAATCGAAGTGTCCAGTCAGTAAAAAGCTAAGATATAAGGGAAGCGAGACTTCTCAATTTAAGGCACTAATAATTAAACTCTTTTACTTTACTATTTTAATCATATCGTTGCTGATTCCTTTAAATCTTGTTTTGTCTGTATCTCCTGAATATGGACCCTGTTTGACTTCAATCATTTCAATTTCTTCTATAACTTCGAAACCGTGACCTCCGGTTGCAAGAAGTATAACATCTCCTGCTATTAATTCTCTACTTTCAAGGTAATTCTGCTCATTATCATAAAAGTCTACTCTCAACTTTCCTCTCTTCAGAAATAAAACCTCTTGAGTGTATTGTACTTCTCTCGGAACTGGATTATGAATATGGGGTTCAATTACTTTACCGTCAGGATGGCGCATATATGCTAATTGTTGTGAAAGATCACTTGTAGTAAAAAAATGCACACCACATTTATCGAAGTCTGTGCGGATAATAATTGCCAATAATTTTCCTTTGTGCTCTATTTTTTC
>JBBSDT010000173.1:0-7172 GCA_038240405.1 Ignavibacteria bacterium | reverse complement strand
TAAGTTTAAAAACAAATTTCAAAAAATTAACAGCGCTACATAATAAATAGAAATGTCCCAAACAAAAATAAAATGTCCTAACTGCGGAGTCCTGATTGCCGTTGATGAAGTCTTCAAGCATCAGGCTGAAGAGAATGCAAAGAAAGAATATGAAGAAAAACTTTCGAAACAGCTGACTGTTCTGAATAAGCAAAAGGAAGACGTAGAAAGTGAAAAGTTGCAGGTAAAAAAACTCAAAGAGGAGCAGAATGATATTATACGGGGAAAGCTTATCGAGGAAAGAACGAAGATCCGGGAAGAAGCGGAATTCAAAGCAAAGAAGGATCGTGAATTTGAATTTCTGAAAATAAAGCAGGACTACGAAGCAAAGTCAAAGGAAAACCTGCAGCTAAAGAGCAAGCAAGTTGAAATACTTAATAAAGAGCGTGAGCTCAAAGATAAGGAAGAACAGCTGGGTTTAGATGTGGAGAGAAAAATGATGCAGAAGTCAAGAGAGATTGAAGCTAAAGCAATCAAACGTGAGCAGGAAAGAAGTGAGATTAAGAACCGTGAATATGAAGAGCAGCTTGAACAACAAAAAAAGCTTATTGATTTATCCAATAAAAGGGAAATAGAGATGCTCAATAAGGTGCAGCTTCTTAAAGAGCAGGAGGAGCAATTAAAGCTCGATCTGCAAAAAGAAATGCTCGACCGTGAAAAAGAAGTTCAGGAAAAGACTATGAAACGTGAACAGGAAAAAAATGAAATTAAAAGGCGGGAATTTGAAAAACAGCTTGAAGATCAAAGAAATCTTATAGAGACATTCAACAAAAAAGAAGTTGAGATGCATCACAAGGAACGCGAGATGAGAGAAAGAGAAGAGCAATTGAAGGTGGACATGCAAAAAGAAATGCTTGACCGTGAAAAAGAAATTCAGGAAAAAGCTATTAAGCACGAGCAGGAAAAAAGTGACATCAAACAGCGGGAATTCGAGAAGCAGCTTGCGGAACAGAAAAGTCTTATAGAGACCTTTAACAAAAAAGAAGTTGAGATGCATCAAAAGGAACGCGAAATGAGGGATAGGGAAGAGCAATTCAAGCTTGACCTGCAAAAGGAATTATTTGACCGGGAAAAAGAGATTCGTGAAAAGGTTGCCAGGCTGGAGCAGGAAAAGAGCGAGCTTAAAACCCGTGAATATGAAAAGCAGCTCGAAGACCAGAAAAAACTTATTGATGAACTTAAGAAAAAAGCTGAACAGGGTTCACAGCAGATGCAGGGGGAGATACAGGAGCTTGCATTAGAAGACTTTCTGAAGAGAGAATTTCCATTCGATAGCATTGATGAAGTCAGGAAAGGTGTGCAGGGAGCTGATGTCATTCATTGCGTCCGGAATAATCTCCAGCAGGAATGCGGCAAAATAATTTATGAGAGTAAAAGGACAAAATCATTCAGCGACGGCTGGATAGATAAGGTCAAGGAAGATCAGATAAATCATGGAGCTGAAATAGCCGTAATAGTAACCGAGACAATGCCCCGGGATATGATACGTTTCGGCTTAAAGCAGGGTATCTGGGTTTGCAGCTATGCCGAGATAAAAGGCCTGGCATTTGTCTTAAGGGAAATGCTTCTTACTACACATTCAGTTAAAGTAACACAGGAAAACAAGGGTGATAAGAAGGAACTTTTGTATAATTATGTTACAAGTAATGAATTCAGACAGCAAGTGGAAGCGATTGTTGAAGCGTTCAGCGGCATGAAAACCGATCTTGACAGAGAGAAACGTGCTATGCAGGCCATTTGGAAAACGAGGGAGAAACAGATTGAGAAAGTGTTTTCAAATACTATTGATATGTACGGCTCTATAAAAGGACTTGCGGGAAATTCCATCGGATCGATCAAAGCTCTGGAGCTGCCTGAAGAAGATATGTGAGAAAAAACGAAGACCCGGCTAAAAACGGGGAACCTATCACTTAGTTTCGAAGCTGTTACCTGTTATCTATTGAGATTTATATAGTTCTATTGAGTCTATTAAGTATATTAGATATCGAGACATATTCGTTAACTAAATTGATTTATAAGACTTATTTCCCTAATTTGCCGTACCTCGAATTCTTTCATTAATTATTCTTAATGTCGGATCTGAAAATCTTTACCGGGAGATTCTCTCATTATCTTGGAAAAGAAATCGCTGCAAATTTAAAGACCAAACTTGGCAAATGTTCTATACGGACTTTTTCTGATGGAGAAATCTGGGTTAAATATAATGAAAATATCCGGGGCAGTGATGTATTTATTATTCAATCAACAATTCCCCCCGCTGACAATTTGATGGAACTTCTCATTATGATTGACGCCGCAAAGAGAGCATCTGCCCGAAGAGTAAATGCAGTGATCCCGTATTTCGGATATGCCCGTCAGGATAGGAAAGATCAGCCACGTGTTTCAATAACAGCTAAGCTGGTTGCCAATTTAATCACCAAAGCGGGAGCTGACAGGGTACTTACAATGGACCTTCATGCCTCCCAGCTGCAGGGGTTTTTCGACATCCCTGTTGACCATTTATACGGATCGGCGGTTTTTATGAAAAAATTCCGGAAATTAAAAATTCCCAATTTAGCTGTTGCTTCACCTGATGTTGGCGGAATTAAAATGGCACGAGCCTACGCTAAGAGACTTCACTCAGATTTGATATTGATTGATAAGCGAAGACCTAAACCAAATGTTGCAGAAGTAATGAACATCATTGGAGAAGTCAAAGGTAAAAATATACTGATAATTGACGACCTGATAGACACCGGCGGCACTTTTGTGAATGCTGTAAATGCACTGAAAGATAAAGGCGCTAAAGATATTTACGGAGCCTGCACTCATGCTGTTTTTTCCGGTGAATCACTTGATAAAATAAATAAATCCTCTTTAACTAAATTATTCGTTTCCGATACCCTTCCAATGACTCATACTTCCTCCAAGATTGAAGTGGTTTCCGTTTCGGAATTGTTCGCTGAATCAATCTGGAGAACAAATAAAAATAAATCCATCAGCTCTTTATTCGACGTTGATAAAGGAGATTGAATTGAAAGCCACGATTCATATTTATATTTTCCTGAAAGAATTAATTAAAGTATTTGTCTAATACAGGCAAGGAGAAATTAAAATGAGTGTTGACATAATAATGCCAAAAATGGGTGAGTCTATAATGGAAGGAACTATTCTTAAATGGCATAAACAGCCCGGTGAAAAAGTCCAGGTAGACGAAACTATTCTTGAGATTTCTACTGACAAGGTTGATACCGAAGTTCCTTCACCTGAAGCAGGAGTTTTATCCGAGCTTCTTTATAAAGAAGGAGATGTAGTAGAGGTAGGAAAAGTAATTGCCAAACTTGAAACAAACGGTGAATCCAAATCTTCATCTGATACCAGTAGAGAGAAAGCTGCAGAGCCCAAAGTTGAAACTAATGCAGATCCAAAACCTAAGACTGAAATAAAGGAAGAAGCACCACAACCTAAAACTGAAACTAAGGAAGAAGCAAAGCCCGAACCCGATCGCGAAAGAAATAAAGCGGAAGGAAAATTTTATTCTCCTTTGGTTTTAAACATTGCACGAAAGGAAGGTATTGGATTATCTGAACTTGAGATGATTCCGGGTACCGGAATTGATGAAAGAGTTTCCAAAAAAGATATTTTAAGTTATTTATCAAACCGCACTTCAAAAACCATCCAATCTGTAAAAACTCCGGAAACAAAAGCTATTGCTCCCGATACAAGTCTTAAGACCGGTGAGAAGCGAATTGAAATACCACGTCAGAAAATTGATTATAATGAAGAAGGTTTGTCAGTAATGGAATTTGACAATATTCGTCAGAAAATGGCTGAACATATGATATTTTCAAAAAAAACTTCTCCACATGTTCAGGCAATTGCGGAATGTGACCTTACTAATGTTGATAAAGTAAGATTAAGGATGAAAGATGAGTTTGAGGAAAAGGAAGGTTTCAAATTGACTTACATGCCATTCATTTGTGAAGCAGTAATAAAAGCATTGATAGAGTTTCCACTTATTAATTCAGTGATAGATGATTCTGCTGTCCCCTATAAAGCAATAACACGTAATACAATTAATCTGGGTATTGCCGTGGCAATGGAAAAAGGGGGACTCATTGTACCGGTTATTCATAATGCAGATGGTATGAATCTTATAGGCATTGCACGAAGCCTTAATGATCTTGCAAAGCGGGCAAGAATTAAAAAGCTTACACTTAATGAAATACAGGGCGGGACATTTTCAATTACAAATTTTGGGATATTTGGAAATGATATAGGTATTCCCATTATTAATCAACCGCAGGTTGCCATCCTTGGTTTAGGCGCTATCAAAAAAAGGCCTGTTGTTTTGGAAACTGAAGATGGTGATTTCGTTGTTCCAAGAAAGACAATATTCCTTAGTCTTTCATTTGATCACCGGTTGGTTGACGGAGCTTTGGGAGGAATGTTTATTATGAAAATAGTTAAAAACCTTGAAGGATATAAAATTTAGAGCAAATCAATGATTCAGAAAAAGATTTCTTATTCAGGATATAGTTAAAAGGGAAAATTTATTTCAATTAAAATGACAAAGAGAATTTTTATTATCATATCCTTCTCCCTGATATATTTAACTGCATATTCACAGGATAAGGCAAACGTTAAATACTGGATCATATTTAAGGACAAAGGTGAATTCAAGCCTGACATGCCAATTACAAAAGAATCCCCGGCTTATCTTGCAGGAAAAGAAATGCTAACTGAAAGAGCTATTAAAGAAGATTAAAAGTTCTGACTGAAGATAATCTGATTGACTATGGTGATCTTCCTCTATATAATGAATACGTGAACGGAATTAAAATGCAGGGTATTGATCTAATAGCAAAATCAAAATGGCTGAATGGCGTAAGCGCTTATATGAATGCTGTTCAGTTAGATAAAGTTAAAGCGCTTGAATATGTTTCACAGATTAAGGCTGTCAATAAATTGTATAAGCAGGATATTAAAATAAGTTCGGGAAACAGTGAAAAATTAAGTGTCTCCAAAGATTTAAACGAATATGGAAACTCATCCAAACAGTTGGACGCAGTAAATGTTCCTAAAGTGCATAATTTGAATATTACAGGGAAAGGAGTTATGATTGCAAGTTTTGATGACGGGTTCGATTGGAGACATCATGAAGCATTCAGGAATTTAAAAGTTAAGGATGAATACGATTTCATAAATGAAGATGAAAATACTTTTGTAGAAAAGGATCAAAAATATAAAGACGTTAAAACCCAGGGTCAGCACGGAACGGCGACTCTTTCCACAATGAGCGGATTCAAAGAGGGAAAGCTAATAGGTCCTGCTTTTGACTCTGATATACTGCTGGCAAAAACGGAATATATTCCCAGTGAAACTCCAATGGAAGAAGATTTCTGGCTGGAAGCTGCTGAATGGGCTGAATCAAAAGGAACGGATATAATTACGAGCTCATTAATTTATAAAGAATTTGATTCCCCTTATGAAAAAAATTCTTACACCTATAATAACTTTGACGGAAATACTGCCATTACAACTTATGCCGCGAAGAGATCAGCACATCTTGGAATCGTTGTTTGCCAGGCAATGGGAAATTATAATCAAACTCTCATCCCCTCTTTAGGTTCCGCAGCAGATGGGGATTCTATAATATCGGTAGGCGCTGTAACTTTTACCGGTGAGCCTGCCAGTTTTACATCTAATGGACCTACCGTAGACGGACGAACAAAGCCTGATGTAGTTGCACCCGGTGTAAATATATATGTTGCCGTAACAGAAGAAGTTTCCGGAAATGATTCAACGTATGAATATGAAAGCGGTACATCTTTTTCTACGCCTATAACTGCCGGTATATGCGCTTTAATTTTATCGGCTCATCCCGAACTAACTCCTATTGAGGTGAGAGAAGCTTTAAGAAATACTGCCAGCCTGTCAACAACTCCAAATAATATTTTAGGGTGGGGAATGGTGAATGCTTATGATGCTTTGTTGTATTATGGAATGGCATGGAGCAATGATTTTCAAATTGAAAGGACCGGAGATGTTGTAAACATTTCTACTTATCTCGCATCAAAAAATTTAATAGATCCAAATTCAGTCGAATTTCATTTTAGCTACGATGGGATTAATTATCAGGAAAAAACGATGAGATTGGTTGACTCAAATGGCGATAAAAATAATTCAGGAAGGTATTCAATAACTTTTACTCCTACTGAAAATGCCGATAATCTTAAAATTTATTTTACCGCGGAAGATTATAGCGGAAATAAATCTATTTATCCAATCGAAGTAAGTACGACAAACTGATTTTTACGAGTAAACTTCCCTCTCAACTATTTCGCATAAAATATGCCCTACGGTAATATGTCCTTCCTGAATACGTTGTGTGTTTTCAGATGGGATCAAAATAGTATAATTACATTCTTTAGCTAATTTTCCCCCCGTCTTTCCTAAAAGACCTATAGTAATTATTTTCCTCTTTCTGGCTTTTTCAACTGCTTTCAGAATATTCGCCGAATTACCGCTTGTAGAAATACAGATTAAAGCATCACCTTCATTTCCAATTCCTTCAATGTTGCGTGCGAAAACATTTTCAAATCCGATATCATTTCCTCCGGCGGTTAAGTTTGAAGTATCGGTTGTTAATGCAATAGCGCCTATTGCAGGCCGGTCCAAATCATGTGAAAGCCTTATCATGAATTCCGTGGCAAGATGCTGTGAGTCTGCAGCGCTTCCGCCGTTACCAATAAACATTATCTTCTTTCCTTTATTGACAACCTTAATTAGCTCATCGGCAGCTTTACAGATATCTTCATAACACTTTTCAAGAATCATTTTTTTTACTTCCGCACTTTCATTAAGAGATTCTTCTATAAATTTTTTTCTGACGAACATATTTATAAGTTATTTAATTACTCAAGTTGACCGCCTGAAATCAGGCAGCTTTGTTTAATAAAGATTTTAATTCATTTTTAATTTTGTTCTTTGATTTTGTATCAATGTTATCATCACAATATTCAATGTTATTAATGTTGATTTGATACCTTATTTCAGACAGCATATTTAGTATAGTAAACTTCGAGATATTCTTTTTTGTTAATGATTTGCCTTTTTCACGTAGTGAAGTTATGTAAACGTGGGTCAGGAGG
>JBBSDT010000172.1:0-7206 GCA_038240405.1 Ignavibacteria bacterium | reverse complement strand
TAATTCTCCTCGGAAAGAGTCTTATCTTGTTCTGCTGAAACAATATTCCTGTTTAAGATCTCAATTTGTTTATATTGGGTTTCCAGATCAATATATGATTTTTTTATATCACTTCGGATTTGCTGCTGCAGCTGCCTGAGATCATCTTCTTTTTGTAGAATGAGGATTTGTGAAGTTTGTGTCTTATTGCTAAGACTTGAACCCTGAAAAATTGAATAGCTTAAAGTCAGACCAAAACTCCATGATCTTGTGTCCTGTAGATTTTGAATTTGGGCTGAATTTAAATTGTAATTTGAAAAAGCTGACAAAGAGGGATAGTAAAGATTTTTCTTATCGATATCATATTGAATCTGTTTTATTCTTATGTCTTGCTGGGTTACTTTATAATCAAATCTTTTCACTAAAGCCTGGCTTGTCAAAGCTTCGGTATTTGAATTTCTGTTCAATATCTCTTTAAAATCGGCATCCGATAGATTTGTATTAAGATTACTTTCCGAAACATTAAATTCCTTATTCAGATCTGTATTTATCGCTAAGAGAAGATCAACCTTACTTTTCTTAAAATCATTACTTGCCTGTTCAACGGCAAGCTCATCCTGGGCAACCTGTACATCCTGCCTGTAAACATCGGCAATAGTTTTTTTACCGACATTCATAAATTCTTTTACCCTTTCAAGTTGTGCATGGGAATCTGCAAGGGTTTCCTCATCTGAGGCAACAATTTTTTCCTTTTTTAATACGTTAAAGAATGCTGTATTAGTGTTGTAAACAACATCATACTTTTGCTTATCAACCTGAATTCTCAAAGAAGCTTCATTTTGTCTTTCGAAGTCAACTTGCTCATAATTAGCAAATCCATTAAATAGCGTAACTGATGAACTTAAACCCAGGCTAAAATTATTTATCCAGGTATTCTGCTTTGGTATAACAATCGGAACTCCGTTTTGAAATCTTACTGTTCCATTCGAAAATGTATTATTCCTGTTCCAGCTTCCGCTCATGCTCAAAACGGGATATAAGCTACCCCTTGCTGTACTGGTGGAAAGCTCCTGTATCTGCAGGCTTTTTTCCAGTTGAGAAATATTAGTATTATTTCTTATAGCTGTATTTATAGCTGTATTTAAATCTATTGTTTCTTGTGCTTTTAATTGTAAAGAAATGGAAAAGATAATAATAGAAAGGAATGTAAATTTTTTCATCAATGAAATTAAATTCTGTAACGATCAGTTCATGTAACGGAACTAAAAATAATAAGTTTCAGAGTCAAGAAACAGTTAAAAATTATGTTGTATTTATATTTTGACTATAAAAACATCATAAAGGTTTCAAACTAAATGTACTATAACTTAGTATAAAAATAATTTTATTTTTGTAAATTTTTGTAATGATTAATTAAATTAGTTTGCGAAAAATTTAAGTCCGGTAGTATATGATTAATACATTTATTAAATCCCGGATTAAAGCTAATTTTTAAAAACTTAATTTCCAAATTATGATTTACGTTACGCGCAGAGAACATTTCTCATCTACACACAAACTTGAAAATTCGAAGTTTCCAGATAAGAAAAACCAGGATCTATATGGTAAGTGCAATAATTTCCACGGACATAATTATTATATCGAAGTAACCCTTGCCGGCACTCCCGATCCGGCAAGCAGCTATGTTATGGATTTAAAACTTCTTAAGAAGATTATACATGAGGAAATTTTAACAAAGGTCGATCATCAATTCCTTAATGAAATTGAAATGTTCAGAGATTTAATTCCCACTACAGAAAATATGGCTATTAAATTTTGGGAGGCGCTTAAGCCAAAGGTTAAGCGCGAGAATGTAAATCTCTATTCCGTTAAAATTTATGAAACAGAAAAAAATTTTGTTGAATACAAGGGTTAATTAGCTTTACCGGGATAACATCCCACCCGTTATTCTATTATTCATTACCTTAAAGTTTAATTTCTTGACTGCAAATGAATTAAAGTATTATCAAAAGCTTAAACAAAAAAAATTCAGGGAATCAGAGGATAAATTTCTTATTGAGGGCGTTCATTTAATTGAAGAATGTTTAAACTCAAAATATTACAGCTCAAGCCTTGAAAAAGTTTTTATCAGAGAAGATTTCGATATCGATCTGCTGATAAAGAAGTTTGGATCGATACAGTTTGAAATCCTTGAAGAAAAAAAATTCAACCATCTTTCGGAAACAGTAAGTTCTCAGGGGCTAATTGGAGTAGTTTTTAAACAAGCACTAATAGATAATAAATCGAAGGACTCCTCTTTGATTGTTGCGCTTGACAATATCAATGATCCCGGGAACATGGGCACGATAATACGAACCTGCTATTGGTTTAATGTTGGCTCAGTGTTCATAAGCAGTAATTCCGTAGAAATATTTAATTCCAAAGTAATCCGTTCTTCTCAAGGGGCAATGTTCAATCTGATACTTAGAAACAACTTAGATCTCCCTGCAGAATTAGAAATCTATTATGATAACGAATTCGAAATAATTCTGACAGATCCTGGTTCAGAGAAAGATATTTCGGGAATGAAATTCGATGCAAATAAGAAATATATTGTAGTATTTGGAAATGAAGCAAATGGAATTTCCGAAACTATACTTCGAAACAAAAATTACAGAAAAGTAAAAATAAAAAAATTCAACAGATGCGATTCACTCAATGTTGCTGTTTCGGCAGGAATAATACTTAACGAAATCAAAAACAAATCATTATAAATAAAGAAGCTGTCTTAAAATATAAGACAGCTTCTTCAAAAATAAAATTACCTTATAATGTAATTACTTTATCAAGACCATTCGCCTTGTTGATTCGTAGCTTTTTGGTCCATCAAAATTTATTCTGTAAAAATACATTCCGCTGGCAAAATTTGCTCCGTTAAAATTAACAGAGTAAAAGCCTGCAGTTCTGATTTCATTTACTAATGTCGCCATAAGCCTTCCTGTTATATCATAAACTTTGATATTTACTTTACCTTCTACAGGCAGAGCAAAATCAATTTTTGTAGTCGGATTAAAGGGGTTAGGATAGTTCTGAGATAATGAGAATTCTTTTGGAATTAAGCTTGTAATTGGAGTTGGATTTATTCCAGATATCGGATCAATAAAGTGGCTAGCGGGATTGGAAATATCGGTGATAAAAGCCGGACTTATTCCAGTAAAAGCTGAAATTTTTGTAATCGGATTTGGAACAACGCTTCTCCATCGCAAATTAATAGAATCGCGGTTTGCCCCGAAAGGAACCGTATTAGTTAATCTCATAGTCAGGACCCTTGTACCCACTCCAGTGTGCTTAATTGTATCAGCAGTTGTAGGAGAGCCTGGTAAGTTAGTAGCTAATCTCAATTGACTCCCGGAAACTGTTGGGTTAACCGGTCTGCTGCCCAGAGAAAGCTCTGAAGAGACAATGGAATATGTAAGTGTTCCACCATTGGCAACTCCTGGATTAAAATCCATGAAGTATTGAGCGGCTGCGTAAAGGAAAACGGTAGAATCAAAGTTCAGATGTAACAAATATACATCAAACTCAAATGTAGTGGCAGAAGTAAAATGCTGGTTTGTTGCTGTTAATTTGTACGTAGGTCTTACCAATGATGTATCAGCCTGTGAAAAGCAGATGTTAAATGTTACCATCAACATCAATAAAGCAATTACTATTTTTTTCATTTTAATAAAGTTAATTTAAAATTTAGTGGGTTAAAAACAGAAAATAACAGGGACTCAATAGTCTCATATTTAAAATATATTTTTTTTCCATTAAAATAAATGTTATTTTTTCTTAAGGTCTTATTAAAGCGACAAATTTAGCAGAATTATTATAATCTATTATAAGATCTGTAAGGTCAACGGTTCTATCTCCATTTAAATCTGTAACTTTATATCCCGTTGCAAAAATGAGCACATCATTGTAAATCAAAAGTATGTCTGATAAATCAACAAGGCCATTCTGATCTACATCTCCGCTATAAATGCAATACTTTGTTCCTTTTAAAACTTCATTGTTTCCAAATGCCAGAGTGCTGTCAGTAGTAAAATTATATGAGACCACATTTCCTTTTTTAATGCTGTCACCACCAGTGCGGCTCCAGGTTTCAAGGCCGTTTCGGTGTTTTAATCTTATATAGTATTTACCTGTAGGAGCAGTATTAAAGATGCAAGCCCCGCTATAGGTTAAAGAGTCTATAACCGTTTTTGCAGAATCAACGACGTTAAAGGGTGAAGTTATCTGGTTTAAGTAGACTGAGATGGTGTCGCGAATATTCAAAACATGTGAAGTTGTATCATAAAATCCTTCTATTATTGCCGTAAGATTCAAAGTGCTGACATTTTTATTGGCTATCCTGTATATTCTTCCGTTCGAATAACTGCAAACATATATTTCATTGGAAGCATCTACTCCAAAGGAGGAAATATTAAACGAGGAATCAAGCACACGGGCATTTGTCGTAGGATTTATTCCATCGTAAGTCAGCGCCCAGATGGTTCCCTGTACATAATCTGCATAAATATATTTTCCGGTAAGCGCAGGCAATAATGTGCCTCTGTAAAGATAACCTCCGGTAATCGACTGACCGGTATCATGGTCATATTCGAAAACGGGTCTTATGAATCCTTTTCCTGTTGTATCACAAGTTCCGTAACAATGGAACCCTTCCATGTTATTCCACCCGTAGTTTTTTCCATTTTGAATCAAATCAATTTCCTCGTATAAATTCTGTCCTACATCACCAGCCCATAAACGGTTTGTCGGAAAATCAAAACTAAATTTCCACGTATTCCTCATCCCATAAGCGTATATTTCTTCTTTGTATCCAAGAACATTTCCGAAGAATGGATTAGTAGGTGGAATAGAATAATTTCTACCTGCGGAAGCAGAATCTATATTTATTCTTAAAATCTTTCCTAATAAGACAGATTTGTTTTGACCATTGTGCTGAGGATCTCCGCCGCTTCCACCATCTCCAAACGACAAATATAAATATCCATCGGGTCCGAATATTACTTTACCTCCATTGTGATTTGTGAATGGCTGTGCTAAGGTAATAAGAATTAATTCACTTCCTATTACAGCCGAATCCGGGTTAGTTGCACTGGTTGTAAATCTTGAAACTCTTGACCAAATTCCACTGCCGGAACCCGTACTGTCAAATGTATAATTAACATAAAAATATCTGTTATTTCTGTAGTTCGGATGAAAAGCCAGTCCTAATAAACCTGTTTCACTTCCCGAAGATGAAACTTTAGAGCTTAGGTTAATAAAAGTCTTCCTTGTGCCTACGGCTGCAGAATTATTGAAAGTATAAATAATTCCTCTTTGCTGTGCCACAAATAATCTGTTCGTTCCATCAAAGGAATGAACAAGCTCAATTGGAAAAGAGAATGTTGGAAGATTTGGAAATGCCTGTTGTAATGCGTATTGTGATGAACTTATTTGGGGGAAAAACAAAAAGCTTAACAGGATAACGAAGTACTTTAATTTTTCCATAATGTTTTTTTTTAATCTGTTTTAAGAAAATAAAAATTTTGAATTTTAAAATCCATATTAGTAAGAGTTTAATGCTTACTTTTTTTCGTTACGATTCTCCTTTTCATAACGTAATTTTGTATTCCAGTCTTTGTGAACACTGGAATTAAATCCAATTGCCTAATTACACTAACAATTAACTTTAAGGCGTAATCTTTAAAACAAAGATCGAAGAGTTGTTAAATGTAATTATTTCATCTGACAAATCCACAAAGCTGTCTCCATTAATGTCAGTTTTTACATACCCTGACGCGAAATTACCTGCATCATTATAAATTAATATAATATCCGATATATCTACAGCTCCGTCCTGGTTAGCATCCCCGCTGTAAATGCAGTATTTACCGTTTACCAATACGAGATTGTCACCAAAAGCCTGGGTCTGGGAAGTAGTAAAATTATAGTTATTAATGCCGCCATTTGTAATTGCCTGCGGTAATTTGCTCCATGTTTCTAAGCTGTTCCTATGCCTTAATTCTATATAATAATTACCTGTGGATACATTATTGAATAAAAATGTTCCCTGGAATGTAATAGAATCTATTATCGATTTTGAAGAGTCAACTACTGCAAAAGGTGAAGATGAATTCCGGAGATAAGCAGTCACAGTGTCCTTCATATTCAATTTGTTCGATGAAGTGTTGTAGAATCCCTCTATTATGGAAGTAATGCTTAATGTTGTTGAAGACGGTGATGGGGCATACAAATCATCAAAAATCAATGAGTCATTTGCGCTTGTTGCATGATTCCATAATATTCCAAGATAAGGCAGGTTAGTACCCGTGTACGTATTATCTGATGCAAAACCAATCTGGCTTGCTGTATTTCTCGGATCTGCCTGCGGAAAACCTGTTGAGCTGCTATCAACATATAAAGACCAGTTGTTTCCTGCCGGATCATAAACTACTTTCATGCTCAGATATTGATTTGCATAATCTCCATTGGTAATAATATTGGTAAATCTTGAATTAGCATTTACACCTCCTGTAAACTTTGCAAGCCTTATCGCATCAGTGCTCCCGCTTTGTCCGATAACAATTGCGTAGCCATTACCTGAAGAGACATCAAGCGTAGATTTACCAAGAATGAATGCTGCACCGTAATTATTATTATCAAATCCGGAAGGATCCGCTCTTGATTGTTTAAAATTTATTGCCCAGATTAATTGAGCAGTTGCAGTGCTGAATTGCGATGGGTAACCGGAAATAGTTCCTATATCCAGATAAGCAAATTCTCTTCCGGCTGTCGTGCCTGCTAATTTAGTCTTATTTGCGCTGATACTGATGGAAGTCGGGCTCTGAGTTTCGCTCTCCTGCCATGTCAAAATTTCCGGAGCGAGTGTGTTTCCTAAAATGCTGTTATTTGCCCTGTTAAAATTATCTAACAAAACAGTTGTGGTATTCATTGTGGTGCCGGTAGTCATGGAGTTTACAAAAGGAACTGTGCCGTCTGTTTTATAATTTATCTGTGTCCCGCTGCCATTATAAGAATACATTCTGAAATAGTAATTTGTATTTGTAAACAAGCTGTTAAAAGTATAAGTATTCGCAGCGCTATAGCTTATATTTACTCTTGCGCTTCCGTCGGACAGGTTAATATCATCACTATACGGTACGCCGTCTGATGGTGGAGTGAAAACGTTGTTATTGTTTGCCACAAGAAGGTAGC